>SKGY01000114.1 GCA_007117235.1 Balneolaceae bacterium | reverse complement strand
TTAACGTATCGTTATCTGTTCCATCGAAGTAGAAACTGGGAGCTGGGTGCCGGAATTGCAGGATTACTGAGAGATGCAAAAATTCAACTTGTACAAGCAAATCTACGTGAGACAAACAGTGATACAGGTATAGTGCCTTTATTGCATTTCTACGCTAAACGAAGTTTCAACGATAGATTTTTTGGAGTTTTTGATATAGAAACACTTGTGGCAAATCAGGGCAGGGCAACGGATGCAATGCTTTCATTAAACTTTGATATGTCTCCAAGCTGGGATCTGTTTGGCGGTTACCGCGTTCTTGAAGGAGGGGTTGATAACGACAGTGTGTATAATTTTTCGTGGATAAATTATGCGTTTATTGGAATTAAAATGAATATTCGGTGAGTTAGCTTCAGATGTTGGCGACAGGATTTTCTATATTTAAAATCAAGATGATTAATAAAAGGGAATTATGGAATCTACAAATAAACTGGCTGTACTAATTGATGCCGACAATGCTCAAGCAGCAATTATAGAGGGGTTACTTGCTGAAATTGCCAAATACGGTACAGCAAATGTAAAGCGTATTTATGGTGATTGGACTCAGCCGCAGCTCAATCGCTGGAAAGAGATTCTCCTTCAACACTCCATCCAGCCCATTCAGCAGTTTGGTTACACAAGAGGAAAAAACTCAACAGACAGCGCTCTCATTATTGATGCAATGGATCTGCTCTATACAGGTAAATTTGATGGTTTCTGCCTGATTTCAAGCGATAGTGATTTTACCAAGTTGGCGGCTCGTATTCGTGAAGCAGGGCTTTTAGTCTATGGTTTTGGTGAACAGAAAACCCCAGAACCATTTGTGTCCGCTTGCGATAAATTTATTTATACAGAGGTGCTACAGGATGATGAAGATGAGAAAACACCATCACGAAAAAGAAAATCAACCAAAGAGTTAAAGCAAGACACAAAACTTATAAACTTGATTAGAAACGCAATCAAAGCGTCATCAGATGAAAGTGGATGGGCACATTTGGCTCCGGTGGGGAGTTATCTTGCAAAGGCGTCAGCTGAATTTGATCCAAGAAATTACGGATATAGTAAACTCGGTGAGTTGATCAATGCCACTGCCCTTTTTGAAATGGAGGAGAGAAAGGTTGGTGAGGGACAGTCTAAAGCTATCTACGTGAGGGACAAGAGAAAGTAAATTTAATGCGCTGACGTTATATGCTCTTTAGTATAAATCCAGTCTCCGAATGAAGAGTCGTCATTATTGCCCGCATTAGCAGCGATATTAAAAATAATACTTCCGATTGCTGTTTCGGGTGCCGTCCATGTGAAACTCCAACTTACTTTCCGATCGCCGCTAGGTGTAGTGCTCTCGCGGGTATGTTGAAGATACTTTACCTCATCAGAAATATTTGGCGTGTACATTAGGTGATTGCCTGTCCATTCGAATTTACCGGCTTGGCTACCATTTTTGAATCGAGATGTCATTTGAAAACCACCATTTTCCAAGTGAGAGCTTTCAACAATAACCTTCATGTCATATCTCTTTCCGGGCTGATAGCTATCCCGTAAACCTTCAACTGTGAGGCTGCCGCCGTCCATATTGATATCATAGTCGAAGTGACAAGAATGGCATGTTAGCTCACCAAAACCACCGGTAAATGGCCCGTCAAGGTGTTCAGGATTGAAATCTCCATCAATTGGTACGATGTCTTTTTCTGACTCAGGCATACTGATGCCAATGACGAATGGAAATAAAATTAACGAGGTGATTTTGATCAGGTTTGCCATAAAACAAAATCCCGTCCTGTAAATTAATCAGAACGGGATATAGGAATAAATTTAATTTACTGTCAGACGACCGATATGCCCGGTATCTGTGCCAAACCATAGCCCGCGTGTTCGTTCATCGTAATCCATGTGACGAATGGACCCTTCACCGGATGGGATTTCCATTGAAGCAACGAACTCTTCACTTTTAGTATCAAATGCGATTAGTTTATTTGGACTGAGGCCACTTGCAGAAAACCAGATTCGGTCTTTGTCATCTGCCAGAACAGCGTAGGGCCTTGAAGCATCTCCGTCGGGCATTTCCCATTCTGTAATTTCTCCGGTAGATGGATTATAGCGGCCAATGAATCCGGAAGCATAATCACCGTACCAAACGTTGCCGTCAGAAGTCACATCCAGGCGTCGTGGACGAATTGTTTCCCTTGGCAATTCAATTTCAGTCAATTCCATTGTTTCCGGGTTGACAGTGGCAATTTTGTTAGTGCCGAAAAGAGCTATCCAGGGAGTATTTCCATCCGGGGCCATTCGAATCCCATAAGGGCGGGCTCTTTCTGTAGGTACGGGTATAACTTTTGCTTCCCCGGTGGTTACGTTGAAGTGTCCCACACCATTACCTCCCTGTGCAGTAAACCAGATATTGCCATCGTTATCAAACGCGAAAGTGTGCGGATCTCGGGCGTAATCATCATCCATCATGTACTTGGTAATTTCACCTGCTTCAGGGTCCATTTTGCCAATGTGACGGGCGCGGTTTCCGGCATACCAAACGGTACCGTCATCAGCCACAGTTACGGTGTGAGGTCCTGCACCATCTTCAAGTGGAAGATGGCGGAACTCTTCGGTTTCCGGATTAAAATGACCAACATAGTGAGCGCGCTGGCCTGCAAAAAATACAGTTCCATCCGGGGCAACGTATGGATCCCGCGATCGTGTTTCATCAAATGGAACATTCCACTCTTCTAAAGAGACGATTACTTCTGCAGTGATTTCCTGTGATTGTGAAGCATCACCTGATTGGCAGCTGTAAACTGCAAGGGCAAGAATTATTGGTAAATAGAAATATAGATTCTTCATTGTAGATTCGAGATTGGTTACAAAAAAACGTCAATTTCATAATTAGTACAAAAAAGAAAGACTTGCAATCACTTACTGAGGCAGTTCTGTAAAAAGATTTATTTGAATGTCTATCTACAGATTAATCTAAGCAGGAAAGTCTGAGTGATTCATAATTCTATTCATCTGCTTTTGATGATGTGACGTGTGGGTATTAATAAACTCAAGTGCCTGCTTAATGTTTAGCGCACCTGCTCTTGGATGTATGTACAACTCTTTGGCTAAAACATCAGAATTGGTTTCTTTTATAATTGTATTTATATCGCTTCTCACCTCTTCCCATTCGCTTTTCATAGTTTCTATATCAGGTGCTTCATCATGAACCTCTGCAATTTTCGGGGCTTTAAACTTGATTGGCAAAACAAGGGCAAATTTTAAAATCATATGCCTGATCGAAGCACTTAATCCTGCTTTCTTTGATCTTTCATGATGAGACAATCTCCGCCGAATAAGGACAACCGACTGAACTTCCGCTGTCACTAAATGCCTCATCACCTGAAGCAGATTCCAGTGTGATGGGTCCGGTTTAAAGAGCAGTTGGTCAGATGATAATCCAACATAGAGTTTTAGTATCTCCTTACGCTGCTTTTCGAGATCTGAAAATTCTGAGAGAACTTTATTTTTCAAATTATCTGATTGTGTGAAGGCTTCCCATGTTAGGCATGGGAAGCCAGTTGAATTATTTCAAATACAGATTAAACCAATCAACTACCCTCTCCATAAAATCCAGCTGGTGAGCACGCTCAGTTAAACCGTGTGGTTGTCTTGGATAAAGAACCAATCCGGTAGGAATTCCCTTCATCTCCAGAAACTGATAGAGCTGTATAGACTGTTCAGGATGAACGCGATCATCAGCAAGTCCATGAGCTACAAGCAATGGAGTGTTGGATTGATTCAGCCAGGCTACAGGTGAGCGCTCCCAGTTTTGACCGGGATTATCAAACCAGTAAAGATCCCAGTGTACTACGCTCATTTCATGCGGAATATCAGTTGTGCCGGTAAAAGAGATCCAGTTTGATAAACCTGCAAATGTGATACCTGCTGCAAAGCGATCACTGTATCTTGTGGCCGCCCACGCTGCAAAGTATCCGCCATAAGAGGTTCCGCTGATTCCCACTTTGTCCGGGTCAATCAGCCCGATTTCGTCTAAATGATCGATGGCTAATAACACATCATCAAACTCTTTTCCACCGAGATCGCGATGATTGGCTGATGCGAACCCCGTTCCTCGGCCACCGCTGCCGCGATAATTTGGTTTTAAAACAACATACCCCTCATTGGCCAACACATGAGATGGGTAAAGTGGGCGCGTATTCCAGCCATTCATACTAATGCCTTCAGGTCCGCCGTGAGGAAGTATCACTAACGGATAACGTTGCCCATTCTGATACCCAACAGGTTTCACTAATATGCCTTCAATTTCAAGATCATCAGCGCCTTTCCATGTGATAGAGGACTGTTCGCCAAGCTGTTTGTCACTTAGCCATTCATTATGATGTGTAAGGCGGGTGAAATTACCGCGTCTCATATCGGTCACATACACTTCAGAGGGGTGAGCTTTTGTATTTACTGATGCTGCGAACGACCGATTTCGTGAATCGGAACTCACACTTCTGAAAATCTCATCACCACCTCCTGCAATTTTGTTCGGTGTGTTTCGGTCAATCCGCATTGAGTAGAGAAGTGTTGATGAACGTTCAACAGCGGTAAACATAACGGTGCGGTCATCCATCCATCTTACTGATTCGATAGAGCCCTCCCAGTTAACAGGAGTGAGATCACGGTTTTCACTGCCATCACTATTTAAAATCCAGAGTCGATGCGGAAGGGGATCACTATAAACCTTGCCTGCAAGCAGAGCGAGTTTTGACCCATCGGGTGACCAGCTCATTCCCGCTTTCTTTTTGGGTGCACTCATGATCTCCCTCATGCCTGAACCATCTCTGTTGATGACAGCAATCCTCGAGTACATTTGGTCTTCATCTGCACCGGGTTTGTCAGTAACTCTCAATGCCAGCTGATTGCCGTTTGGTGACCACGAAAAATCCCATACATACAGATCTTCTGGTGTTACTTTTGATGCGTTTCCATTTCTGGGTTGAACCCACAGGTTCATATATCTTAGATTCTCACCGACCACAATCATGTCGTAACCTCTCTCTTCTAAACTTCTTCGTTCTTCAGAAACAGGTTCCATTACCGTATAGGCGAGAGTGCTTCCATCGGATGTCCAGGCAAAACTGATTAGTCCATGCTCGGCAGATGTGTGCTTTTGTAGGTCATTACCTGATCTGTTTACCGAATAGACCTGAGTCTGGTTGTGGTGATCCGTGATTCTAGATGTAAAGTATAACCGCCCATCCTGTCCCCATTGCGGAGATCCGGCACTGTTCGGTTTTTGCATGACGGGAATCGATTCCCCACCGCCAGAAGATATGATGTAAAGCTCTGAGTAATTTCTTCCGACAGATTCATCATCACTTCTTGGTACACTGAGTGTATAGGCAACGTAGCTGCCATCTGAGCTCATGCTAACGGTTCCCACAGATTTAATGTTTACAACATCTTCAGGTGAGAGTCCCTGAGCGTCGGATTCTATTGCAAAAGCAACTATTAGCAGCGTTGAAAAAAGTGTGGTAATAAGTAATCGTGTAACCTTCATATGATTAATTTATTTGAATGGATAGACATTTACTGAATGTATAAAATTTTCAGGCAATCCCGAGTAGTTCTAAACTCTAATTTAATTGTGTGATTTTTTACTTGAAACGACTATCCGCTAACT
>SKGY01000034.1 GCA_007117235.1 Balneolaceae bacterium | reverse complement strand
GCATAACAGTAATGTCTTACAACATCCGTTTTGATAATCCTGATGATGGAATCAATGCGTGGCCAAATCGAAAAGAACACGTGGCTGATATGATCGGTACAAAATATCAGGGCGATATTATCGGTATTCAGGAAGCGATAAAACACCAAATTGACGACCTGCAGCAGCAGTTGCCGGATTATTCCTGGGTTGGTGTTGGCCGGAATGATGGTAAAGACAATGGAGAATTCTCCCCTATTTTTTACAGAAAAGACCGTTTTTACCTTGTGGCAACCAATACCTTTTGGCTGTCAAAAACACCACATCAACCCGGCAGTAAATCGTGGGATGCAGCTATTACCCGTGTTGTTACTTGGGCCATGTTTATAGATTTAAAATCAAACCGGAGTTTTTATGTAATTAACACTCATTTTGATCATATCGGGGATATGGCAAGAGTGGAAAGCTCAAAAATGATTGCTGAGTTTGTATCTGAAATTGAACCCGACATACCAATCATAATTACCGGAGATTTGAATGTACCGGAAACTTCAGAGGCTTATTCCGTTTTGTCTGATCATCCCAAGTTACACGATGCGCGTTATCTATCCGAGTCAGGCCATGTTGGCCCTACAGCAACTTTTAATAATTGGAGTGAACTTCGGCCGCCTGAAACAAGAATTGATTACATATTTGTGAATAACTGCATTCGGGTTTTGAACCACAAAATTGCTGATGACCAATATGAAGACTACTTCCCTTCTGATCACTTGCCGGTAATATCAGAAATATTATTTAAATGACTTCGAGATAAGGAGTTATATAAAAAAGCTCCCCTGCCGATGGGTCAGCACCAAGTATGGTTCGAAGGGGGAAGGCGAGCGGAGTAAATAAGGGGTGACCCTCAAAGTTAAGGTTTAGCTTAAATATTCAGCGCTAAGATTTGAATTAACGACTTTTTAAGAAGAAAGCAATTTCCTCTCCTTCTTCGTTAACCCCGCCACAACCAGGTTATAGGAATCGGTAATCCAATCCATAACCAACTTATCGGGCAAGTTATGCTTCATGCTTACCGTATTCCAGTGCTTCTTGTTCATGTGATAGCCCGGAATCACAGCATCCGGATAGGTTTCCCTAAGTTCGATCGCCCTGATCGGATCGCACTTCAGGTTGATGCTTTCAAACTCCTCAATGTCGCAGATAGAGAAGATCTTGCCCATTACTTTAAAACAGAGAGTGTTCTCGTCGAACGGGAGATCTTCAGTTGCCCCGGGAAAAGAGAGACAAAAGTTTCGGTATGATTCGATATTCATTCAGAAATTAAATTAAAAAGTTTGACTCTTGAAAATAATTGCAGCTAAAATGACTGCTTCCCAATATTTTACAATTGCTTCGTTATATTAATATATAGAGGGTGATTACTTTTAAAAGTAAACAGATCAAAGAGTATGAAAAAAAGATTGAAAGAGATTGTTGAAAGCGATGAGATCCTTGCAGGCAGAGTCTTCAATCTTTTTATTATCGTTTTAATTCTCCTATCAGTTATCAGCATCTCTTTAATAACACTGCCCGACCTTGATGAATCGACTGTCCGGTTTCCCTAAATTTTTGAGCTTCTGATTTAATTATTACCATGGTCCATTTTTTTAAAAAAGAGATACTACAGGCAAACGTAAATAAAAATAAAAGACCGATATGTTAATCATCCTCATTCTACTTTCACTTGCCGGTTTCACACTTACGTTACTAAAAAACTATCTGCGTTCAGAAAATGAAGATCATCAATCTGAAGATCTACAGGATGATCATACCGTGAAACATATCAAACGCATGCTATTTCTTGAGATACCGCTTGAGCGAATTGTGATGGTTTATTTTCTCATAGTAAGTCTGGTTTACAGCGGAATGCTACTTTTTGACAGATTGCTTCCAGGGGTTGAACTTGCTCTTCTTCTGCTTTCAGCATCAATTTTCCTATTACTTATATACAATCTTGTGATGGCATTAAAAGTCTCAGAAAGCCTGAATTGGCGAATAATTACCTTTCTGTCAATATCAGCCTTTGTGGCTCTTATTCTACTGTTCAGGCCCGATATCGTTGGTGAACCTCTATTACAAGACGCCTTTCCCTACCTGTTAACAGTTCACCTTCTGGGGCTCATTTTGGGCTTTGGAGGGGCTTTGATTTTAGATATGATGATCTTCCATTTTTTAAGGAATTATTCGATCTCTAACCGGGAGGCTGTTATAATGCATATCATTTCACAGATGATAGTGCTTGGGCTGATACTGCTTATTGTGAGTGGTATTCCCCTAGTGCTTACGGATACAGCTTCCTATCTGGAAAATCCACGCTTTCTGATGAAAATGACTGCAGTGGGTGTAGTGATTCTGAATGGAATTGTGCTGAATCTATACATCGCACCAAAAATGGGAATGATCTCCCTGCGAGAGGAAGAGAGAGAGTCGAATGAAACACTCATGGTAGTCTCATTTATATCAGGAGCTACATCACTTGTTTCGTGGTTTGCCGTATTTATCTTTGCCATGATCGAAATTCTGGAAAGATTTTCATACACCACACTTCTTATTGCATTCCTAATTCTTTTGGGTATTGCAGTAACAGGTGCTCTGCTTACAAAAAGGAAGTATGAGATGGAGGCAAAGAAAGATTAGACTTTTTATCGATTCGGGAAACATGGTATGAGAGACATGTATTTCTGTCGAACGCTGCAAGTGGTTGTTGCTCGAAAGAGATGTTGGGGATTGAAACAGGTTCATAGTTCGAATAGAAATACCATGTCTAAGGTAGGACTTCAGACTTGGTTGAATCACCATTAGCTGATACACCGGAAGGCTGAAGAGTGGATTCTTCTTTGCCGGTAAGCAATTTCTTAAGCCACTCACTAAATGAGCTGATGATGATATAAAGGCTGGGCACCACAAATAACGTGAGGAACATCGATACGAGCAATCCACCTACAACCGAGATCGCCAGAGGACGCATCAGCTCAGAGCCCTCTCCCATTCCGATAGCCAAAGGCAGCATACCACAAACGGTAGTTAATGTGGTCATGAGAATGGGTCGGAACCGGATCGATCCTGCATCTACTACAGCATCAAAAACATCCAGGTTCTTCTCTTGTCTGCCTATTTCAATATACTCCACAAGCAGGATGGCATTGTTTACCACAATTCCGACCAACAAAATTACACCCAGTAAAACCGGAGCGCTTAGGTTAGTTCCTGTAATTAGTAAAGCAACACCAACACCGATCAGGGCAAGCGGCACGGCAGTAAGTATCACCAGCGGATTAGCCAGACGCTCATACTGAACCGCCATCACTACAAATACCAAAAAAATGGCGAGCATGGTCACTGTAGCAAGAATCCTGTTGGTTTCACGGATCACTTCCTCTTCACCGCCAAAAATAAGGCTATATCCCTGCGGCAAGTCATACCCGGAAAGCCGCTCACGGATCTGATCATTTACCGTACCCACATCGGTAATATTCGGATTCACTTCTCCGTCCATTCGCAGTACACGAACCTGATTTTCACGCTCGATGTGAGCCGGCCCGTCAGTGAGCCTGAATGTAGCCACATCAGCCAATGGAACAGTTCCGCCATCAGGCCTGAAAATTAAAATCTGACTCAGATCTTCATCATCTTTTACTCTATCGCGCGGAAGCATAACGCGAATGTCATACTCGGCACTTCCTGTAGCGAACCGTGTAGGAACGTGTCCTAATACAGCAGTTCGGACAGCATCACCAATGTCTCCTATTTTGAGGCCGAGAGCTGTGGCTCTTTCACGATCTACATCTACCTGAAGAAGTGGGCTGCGGTCATCACGACTGATTTCAAAATTAAGAAGGCCTGTAATATCATCAAGTTCAAATAACAGGTCACGACCGATTTGATCGAGCACATCGATGTTGTCACCAACAATTCCGATAGAGATTTCAGAACCGGCCGGGTTGGTACGAATTCCTGAAATGCTTGGCGGACTCACATTCGTTCGTGCTCCCGGGATAGCCAATGAATCCATCTTGGCCTGCATCATATCCACCCAGTCGTTTGGGCTCAAATCCCGTCGCTGTGATGCAGGAATCAGGTTCACACTAAACCGTGCTGTACCTGGGCGCTCATTAATAACACCCTCGGACAAGTGTCCGCCCACAAGACTGAACACGCTCTCAACATGCGGCATGGTCTGGATCGCATCCTCTACTAACAGAGCATATCTGTTGGTTTCATCCGGTGTGGCGCCGGGAGGGAAGCTGAAGTTCACACCGAAGTTTCCGTCATCAACCTGTGGAAGAAATTCATTGCCGAGGTCGTCCATCAAAAAGAGTGTGCCACCAAGCAGAAGGAAGGCTCCTAGAGCTATTCCCCATCGATAACGTAATACTCTGCGCAGTGATGATGCATATACACCAGTTATTTTTTTCAATCCGGAGTTAAAAGATTTGTTGAATCGACTTGTTTCAAGTCCGCTTCGGTATTTCACTTTAGCTAAAAGTGCAGCCAGCATCGGAACCAGCGTAAGAGCGGCCGCAAGGGATGCAAGGATGGCGAAGGCGATGGTCAGAATCAGTTCGCCGAATAGCATCGAGGCAAGTCCTGTTATGAGCAGGAATGGTAATACAGCCGCCAGATTGGTCATGGTGGATGCAATTACAGCCGATGACACCTCAGCAGCTCCTTCGTGAGCAGAGTTTTCGGGTGATTTTTTAAGCTCTTCATTATGGCGAAAAATATTTTCGAGCATAACGATGGCGTTGTCGAGCAAAAGGCCGACGCCCAGGGCCAAACCACCAAGGCTCATGATATTCAACGTGAGGTTACCCATGCCCATCATAGCAAAAGTGGCCATAATAGCGATTGGAATGGAGAGGCCAATCACAAAACTTTTTCGAAGGCTTCCTAAAAACAGTAGAACCACGAGCATTGCCAGCAATCCACCTAAAATGGCTGCCGTACTCACCGCTCCAATTGAACTGATGATAAAAAAGGATTGATCCTGTGTGCTTTGATATTGAATATCTGCAGGTATAAACCCGCTGCCTTCAAGACGATTCATCTCAGCTTTTACGCGATCGATCACCTCAAGAGTATTTGCCTCCGGCAGTTTGGTGATGCTGAGTTGCATAGAGGGCTCACCGTTCAGACGGACAAACAGCCTCTCTTCCCGGTTTGTGTCTAAAACTTCGGCAACTTCACTCAACACGATGGTGCGATTACTGTTTGGAATGCGGAGACGAACGTCAGCGATGTCATCTATAGACATAAAACGGCCATCAGTTTTAGCCATTACATCAAAGCGGTCGGAGGTAACCTGACCCGCAGCTATATCCCGGTTCTCTTCCTCGAGAGCAGTTGTTATATCGTTCATGGTGAGCCCGTAGGAATTGAGACGGTCGATGTCTACAATTACTTGAAGCTCACGAAGTAGGCCGCCGGCAACCAGAACTCCGCCAACTCCCTGAATTGCCTGTAGCTGCGGAGCGAGCTCATTTTCCATCCAGTCGCGCACCTCAATGGGTGAGCGCATGGTGGAGCTGAACCCGGCTACGTAAACCGGGTCCTGTGATGGATCGTACTTGAAAATTCTTGGAGGATCGATATCCTGAGGCATTTGTGTCCGCGCAAATTCCAGGTTCCGGGAAGCGTCCTGTAATGCAACATCGATATCGGTGCCGTAATCGAAATAGAGCTCAATGTTAGTG
>SKGY01000028.1 GCA_007117235.1 Balneolaceae bacterium | reverse complement strand
GTTTAATCTATCAATTGACCAAATTGAGCCTGTTATTCATCCTCAAAGTATTATTCATTCAATTATTGAGTTTAAAGACGGTTCTTCAAAGGCCCAGTTAGGACCACCTGATATGAAGGTGCCGATACTGTACGCACTCACCTATCCTGATAGGGTTGAATTCGATAATCCCACTCTGGATTATACAAAAGCGTTTAGCATGGATTTTGAACCGGTTAACTATGATAAGTTTCCCTGTATAAAGCACGCGATTGAAGCTTCAATGATGGGAGGTGTTAAGCCGGTTGTATTAAATGCTGCCAATGAAATTGCAGTTGAACGCTTTTTGAACAAGGAAATTCGTTATATTGACATCCCTGTTATAATTGAGCAATCACTATCAAGTATTGATTCATCAGAGGAATTAAGTCCATCATTAATACAGAATATTGACAAAGAAACACGAGAATTTTCGAACGCATTGATGAAGTAAACGACTATGGAATGGATTTTAAGCTTATCTAATACAATCCTCATTTTTATTGCGGCTATTTTTATTTTAGTCACCGTACATGAGTTAGGTCATTTCCTTGCAGCCAAACTGTTTGGAATGAGAGTCGATAAATTTTCTATTGGATTTCCGCCGAAAATTTTTGGTTACAAAAAAGGTGAAACTGAGTACGTAATTGGTGCAACACCTCTGGGAGGATATGTGCAGATTGCAGGTATGATTGATGAATCTATGGATTCTGACTTTATTGATGAAGAGGTAAAACCGGATGAGTTTCGTGCAAAGCCTGTTTGGCAGCGCATTGTCGTGATTACTGCAGGTGTCATCTTCAATATGATACTGGCCGTGGTCATATTTACAGGAATAGCCTGGAATTACGGTGAAGATGTAATACCACTCGATTCAATTCAGGGTATATATGTAGCTGAAGGGTCTGTTGCTGATCAAATCGGGATGCAAACCGGTGATCGGCTGATTGGCGTAAATGGTAAAGAGATGGAGTATTTCCAGCAGATATTAAGCCCTTCTGAGATTACGGGCAGAAATCTGACGTTTATGGTAGAAAGGGATGGTGAGGTTATAGATGTGCCTACTCCTCCAGACTTTCTTGATCTCGTAAACCGTGGTGGTTTTATTACTACGACAAGTTTTGTCCCCAGCACCTTTTCACAAGTATTAGAAGGCAGTGCGGCTGAAGAGGCGGGTCTGCAGGGTGGAGACAGAGTTATTTCTGTAAATAATGAGCCGGTTTCTTATTGGGAAGAACTTGTAATAAAGATTCAAAACTCAGAATTGCCTCTTGAATTTGAAGTATTGAGAAACGGAGAGTTGTTCACCACAACAGTCACTCCAGATCCTGAAACACGATTAATTGGGATAGCACAACCTTCGATTGATGAATCTTTTAGAATAGATCAGCTAAGCTACAACCTTGGAGAATCAGTGGTAGTTGGTTTTCAACGAACAAATGATACACTCTTTGGGATTGTACAGGGGCTTGGGAAGCTGTTTTCCGGTGACATATCTGTCCGAGAAAACCTTGGTGGACCTGTTGCCATCGCAACGTTTACACGAGAAGCTACAGACAGGGGAGGTTGGCTTGGTTTTTGGAATATCACCGCTTTTCTGAGTGTGACTCTCGCAATTATGAATATGTTACCAATTCCTGCACTCGATGGCGGACATTTCATGTTTCTCGTTTATGAAGGAATTACCCGCAGAGAACCATCACCTAAAGTAAGAATGGGGCTGCAACAGCTCGGTTTTATCTTTCTGGTAGGACTTATTATTCTCATTACATTCAATGACATACTAAGAACATTTGGTTAATTTTATGCTTGCTAAAGAAGGATTCGGGACAATAATTGTTGTTTTTACATTTAGTGTGATAGTTGGTATTGCTGTCTCTTACGCACCAAATTGGGTTGCATTTCCTGTCTATGCCATGCTTATTGCTTTGTGTGGATTGATTTGCTATTTCTTTCGTGATCCTGATAGAATCACCCCCGAAGATGAAAATCTTATTATCTCACCGGCTGATGGCACTGTCGTTTTGATTCAGGAGGCCGAAGAAAACGAATACATGAATGGAAAAGCGACTCAAGTGAGCATCTTTCTTTCGCCTCTAAACGTTCATGTGAACAGAAATCCGGTTTCAGGTAAGCTTGAATATTTAAAGTACTACCCGGGAAAATATCTTATGGCTTGGGAAGATCACGCTTCTGAACAGAACGAACGAGCTCACTTTGGTGTGCTGCATCCCTCAGGAATGAAGATCATGTTTAAGCAAATTACAGGTTTTTTAGCTCGTCGTATTGTATATAACATCAATGAAGGAGATGAGTTAAAAGCCGGAGAAAGGTTCGGAATTATGAAGTTTGGTTCCCGAATGGATCTGATGCTGCCTGAAAATGTTGAAATTAAAGTAAAAAAAGGTGATAAAACTGTAGCCGGCGAATCAATTATCGGAGAGATAAAGACGTCATGAAGTATCCCATTCAAAAGAAAAGGTTTAAGAGAAGGCTTTCTAAAAGGCCAAAATTAAAGCCAATTCCAAGAATTGTTGTACCAAGTTTTTTCACATTGATGAACCTGTTTTGTGGTTTTGTGTCAATCCTGCTTGTATCAGAAGGTAATCTGGTACTTGGTGCATGGCTTATTGTACTTGCCGGACTTTTTGATGCATTAGACGGATTTATGGCTCGCCTTGCAAATGCCACCAGTGATTTTGGTATCGAGTTAGACTCTATAAGCGATGTCGTATCATTTGGTGTTGCTCCGGGATTTCTCATTTATACATTTGCGCTGAATGAACTCGCTATTGTTGGAATTTTGCTAAGCGCATTACCTCCGTTATGTGGTGCTATTCGGCTTGCCCGCTACAATGTTGAAGCGAAACATCAGGAAGACAGTACATATTTTAAAGGTTTGCCAATTCCTGTTCAGGCTATAATGCTCTCTGCTTTTTATCTGACATTTATGAACAGGACAGAGCTGTTTGAAGGATTAAATCAGGGCATCATCTCTGCTTTGATACCGGTAGTAATTCTATTGTCTTTTCTGATGGTGAGCACAATTCCGTTCGACAAAATCCCAAGATTTGATAGAGCTTCAGTTAAAATTCATAAAAATAAACTGATACTAATCTTTATTTACTTTATCACCATAGTGATTTTTCAGGATATCGGGCTGATGTTTGTCTTTTCCTTTTTCATCCTTAAGGGTGTTGGACTTGGAGCTTATATATTCTGGAAACAAGCCTTTACAGATGATCCTGACCCTCTCGAGGATCATACATCAATCAGTTAAATCTGCTTTTTTACAAAACTGACTATCTTTTCCGAGTTATCCTGACTCAATGGTATAACCCTGCTGTGGATCTCATTGAGGAAGATCCAGTTTTCTGAATCAGTTCGCTTGAAACGAACACATCGATCACTCTTTTTAAAATCATTATAGATTGACCTGTTTGGCATTTCAGAAACTTCTACTGCCTCAATTTTATTTATATCAATTTCCTCTTCATAAATAATTTTCCCTCTCAGGCGGTAATAAAGCACAAGCTTTTTTCCTTCCAACTCAATGGTGATTTCGACCTTTCCATCTTTCAATTTGAAGAGGCTGAGTACAGCAAGTGCAAAAAAGCCAAATGCAGTAAGTCGCAGATATCCTTCAAGTAGCACATCACCAACAAAATGGTATGAGATATAGAAAACCACAGTTAAAACTGCACTTAGTTTTGCAATAAGTGGCCAGTGTTGGGAGTACTTTTCGTTTATGACTAATGTGTTATTCATGATAAAATTCTTTTTTCAATTACTGAGCCGTCCAGTGTGTGGTACTCTTTAAAGAGGTTAGCTGTTAAACATGAGTGAATGGGGCAGATGGTTACATAGTCATTCTCAGGATAGAGATCATAACCATTTAACGTACCGTGTTCTTGTGATAGCGCTGAGAGAAATGCCCCTTCAATTTTTGATACTTTATTTTTATCTATTGCCACAGCCTGCCCATAGGTAAGACTACCATCAGTCTGAATTGAATCTTTTGAAAAGTGTACGGCACCCCCATGAACAATTGCCTGTTTGCCCTGTTTAATTGACTGTGCAACCGGTAGTATAACAAAGAGTGCAACATCATTTATATCACAGCTGCCGATTTGAACCTGCATCCAATCGTAAAAAACGAAATTGCCGGCTGTAAGTTCGTCAAGTGTATCCAGATTCTCCATTACACTCGCAGATGGAGTATCACCCAGAGAAATAGCGGCATCCGGATAGTTTGATTTAAGTTCGGAAAGCGCATTTACTGCCGGAGAGATCTGCTCCTTAATCTCATTAATGGATCTGGCTTTATAAGTGCGACCGTCGTGGATATAAAAACCATGAAATTTGCACTTCGAGAGATTCGTAGAGGAATTAATTAATTGGTCAATTTTTGCCTTATCGCTGTATTCAATTCCACTACGGCCATAGCCTCCATCAATTTCTATGTAGTATTTAAACTTATTGCTCAACTCCTTGTTAAGAAGAGCGATATGTTCAGGCTCGTGGATAAACAGACGAATCCGGGCTGATTTTTCAATTATCTTCAGGTCATTAATCATACCTGTATAAAAAGGGAAAGCAATTGTAATATCGTCCCAACCATCCTCAATAAAATAGAGAGCCATTGAAGTGGAGGATACGGTGATACCGGTTACTCCCTCGTTTCGAATCCAGCGCCCAATTTCATGCGATTGATGTGTTTTAAAGTGGGGCCTGAACTCACAGCTGTACCGTTTGGCCTTGGCTGCCATTCTGGATATGTTATTTTTGCACTGATCAACATCAAGCAATAGTGTAGGTCTGTCCGGTTCAATCAATTTATCTGAGATTTGGATGCTTAAAATTCAGTCTAAAAATAATGAATGCAAGCGAACCTAAAAGGCCTTATTTTTGATCATAACATAAATTCATTTTCATCACTATCAGCCAGGTAAAAAAAGTAATCGGAAGACTTGAAAAAATTAGCTTCCCGGAACTCTCCATCTACAATCTTGACGCAAAAATTGATACGGGTGCGTATACGTCGAGTCTACACTGCCATCATATTAGCACCAGAGTAGAAGAAGGAAAACAGTGGGTAGATTTTTACGTACTTGATCCTGAACATCCCGAGTATGAAAAGAAGCATTATACTTTTCCTGTTTACAAAATTAAGAAAGTTAAAAGCAGCAACGGACAAATTGAAGAGCGTGTTATAATAAGAGTTAGGACACAATTTTATGGGCAAAAGACAAATATTCAGCTCTCATTAACAAATCGGTCTGAAATGAAGTATCCGGTTCTTATTGGAAGACGTTTCATTACAGATAAATTTATTGTTGATGTCTCAGCAATGTACACCTATCAACCAACCAGCTAAATGAAAGAAACCCAATACAGGATTGCCATATTATCTCGTAATAAATCACTTTACTCGACAAAACGTCTGGTTGAAGCAATTGAAAATAAAGGCCATGAAGCCATTATTTTAGATCACCTTAAGTGTGACATCGTTATTGAGCAGGATAGGCCATCAATTTTCTATAATGGTGAGCGAATTGAAAATATAGACGCGATAATTCCAAGAATAGGTGCTTCAGTTACGTTTTACGGTGCGGCTGTGGTTAGGCAGTTTGAGATGATGAACATACCTACTGCAGTAGAGTCACAAGCTTTGGTGAGATCCCGGGATAAACTTAGAAGCCTTCAGATACTTGCGCGTTCTAATGTAGGTATGCCAAAAACGGTGTTTACCAACTATAGTAAAGAGGTAAAAAAGATTATAGACAGT
>SKGY01000067.1 GCA_007117235.1 Balneolaceae bacterium | reverse complement strand
CCCAAAAATGATCCGACTCTGCTGTTTACCAACGCAGGGATGAATCAGTTTAAATCAATTTTTCTTGGTGAAGAAGATTCCCTTAAGCATGATGGGAAGACATGGAGTCGTGCCGCCGATACTCAAAAGTGTATTCGTGTAAGTGGTAAGCACAACGATCTCGAAGAAGTGGGGCATGATACCTACCACCATACGCTGTTCGAGATGTTGGGAAACTGGTCGTTTGGAGATTACTTCAAGAAAGAGGCAATCGGTTGGGCATGGGAGTTATTGGTTGATAAATGGGGACTCGATCCTGATCGACTTTATGCAACAGTATTTGAAGGAGACGAGTCTGATGGACTACCCGTAGATGATGAAGCGATCGAGTTATGGAAAAGTGAGACCACTAGTAAGCATGATCATATTCTGAAGTTTGGAAAGAAAGATAACTTTTGGGAGATGGGAGAGACCGGTCCATGTGGGCCATGTTCGGAAGTGCATGTGGATTTAAGGTCAGACGAAGAACGTAAAAAACAGCCCGGCACCGATTTGGTGAATATGGATGATCCACGGGTGATGGAGATCTGGAATCTGGTTTTTATTCAGTTTAATCGTCAGTCGGATGGATCACTTGTAAAATTGCCCGCTCAACATGTTGATACAGGGATGGGTTTTGAGCGAATTTGTGCTGTGCTTCAGGGTAAGACATCAAACTATGATACCGATGTATTCACTCCGATTATTGATCAGATTGCTAAGATGGCTGGATTAACGTACGGTAAAGATGAAGAGAAAGACATTGCAATGCGCGTTATTGCAGATCACATCCGTGCAGTTACGTTTTCAATTGCCGATGGTGCCTCCCCGGGGAATGAGGGTAGGGGCTTTGTAATCAGGCGAATTCTGAGACGTGCAATCCGCTATGGCTGGGATGTTCTGAATTTCAAAGAGCCTTTTTTCTATAAACTGGCAGGTGTGTTGGCCGAACAGTTTAAGGACGTGTTTCCCGAGATTGATGCACAGCAAGAGTATATCGAAAATGTGATTCGATCGGAAGAGAAAAGCTTTCTGAAAACATTGGGGCAGGGAATTGAGCTGTTTAATGAGATGGTTAAAGGCAAGAAGAAATTATCCGGTGAAGACGCCTTTAAGCTTCATGACACCTACGGTTTCCCGATTGATCTCACAGAGCTGATGGCGCGCGAGCAAGGTGTTGAAGTGGATGTTGAAGGGTTTAACATACACATGCAGGCTCAAAAAGATCGCGCCAGAGCTGCAGGAAAGTTTTCGGTGGATCAGAGTGAGGTGAATATTTGGACTCCGGTTACACCTGGCAAAGAGCTTCCTGAAGATGATTCAGAATTTGTGGGTTATGATGATGCTGTGGCTGATGTAGAAATTATGGCGACAAAGCGAGACGGGAAAAAATTCTCAGTACTTTTAGACAAAACACCATTTTACGCAGAAAGTGGAGGACAGATTGCCGATACCGGAACACTATCAAATGGAGAGATTTCACTAAATGTGTTAGATGTTCAAAAAACGAATGGACAGTACATCCACTACGTAGACAAACTCCCTGATGATCTGACAGGCAAATGGAGTGCAAAAATAGATCTGAAACGACGACAAGAAATTGAAAAGCATCACTCCGCTACCCACTTGATGCATGCTGCGTTAAGAGATGTACTTGGTGATCACGTTGCTCAAAAAGGATCACTGGTTGCTCCTGACCGTTTGCGATTCGATTTTTCGCATTTTGATGCGGTGAAGCAAGATGAGCTTGATCAGATAGAAGCGCAGGTCAATGAAAAGATTCAGGAAAACATCCCGCTTCAGGAAGATCGAAATGTACCGATTGATGAGGCCAGAGATCGCGGAGCGATGATGCTCTTTGGTGAAAAGTATGGCGAAAAAGTTCGTGTGATTACATTCGATCCAAACTACTCAGTAGAACTCTGTGGTGGTACGCATGTTGATGCCACCGGTAAAATCGGATACTTCAGATTTGTAAATGAAACTTCTGTGGCGGCTGGTATCCGCAGGGTAGAAGCGATAGTTGGTAAAGCCGCTGACAAAGAACTTAGATCAGAGAAGCAGGTTCTTACTGAAATACAGTCTGTGCTCGGTAATCAAAAAGAGATTGTAGTGGGACTGGAGTCTCTGATTGAAAAAAATCGTCAGCTCGAAAAGGAGATTCAAAAGTTAAGACAAGCCACGGCCGGTGATGCCCTGGGTGATCTGCTTAAATCTGCTCAAAACGTATCCGGCGCTGAGCTATATTCGGGTATTATTCCCAATACAGATATGGATGCTTTAAAACAGCTGGGATATGATGCACTTCAGAAAACAAAAGAGAATTCAGTCATAGTACTGGCGTCTTCTGACTCTGAAAGTGGCAAAGTATTCCTGATGTGTGCCATAACGGATGATCTGGTAACCAAGGGTTTAAAAGCCGGCGAACTGGTATCCAGATTGGGTAAAATTGTTGGTGGCGGTGGGGGTGGTCAGCCAAATCTGGCCACTGCAGGAGGACGTTTTATTGACAAAATCGACGATGCACTCACCGACGCCTCTAATTGGGTAAATGATAAACTGAGTTAATTGAAAACGGTAGCCCTGAAAACTTCTTATTTATTGGGTATATTGTAAAACTAACCTGAAAGCGAATAATTACGATTCTACATTAGTATGGCAAAAAAACAGAAAGAAGCGATATTTACTCCGATTGGCAATGACGGCAGTAATAATGGTAAAATTGAAAAGTCCGTTGATCTCCCGAAGCCCACAAAAAAATCGCACAAAGATCTTGGGCTTTCTGATAAAGACGTTGTAGGGATGTTTGAACAGATGCAGCTGCAACGACGTTTTGAAGAACGTGCCATGCAAATGTATCAGAAGGGAAAATTTGGTGGTTTTCTGCATTTATATATTGGTCAGGAGGCTGTCTCTACCGGAACTGTATTTGCGTTAAATGATGACGACGACATAATCACCGCTTATCGTGATCATGGCTGGGGTTTATGCAGGGGTATTTCTGCAAACGAAGGTATGGCAGAACTTTACGGCAAGGCTACAGGGTGCTCGAAAGGAAAAGGCGGGTCAATGCACTTTGCAAAAACAGAGAATCATTTCTGGGGTGGATATGGAATCGTGGGTGGACACATCCCAATTGGTGGTGGACTCGCTTTTGCAAACAAATATCAGGATAACGGACGAATTGCCACATGTTTTTTTGGTGATGGGGCCGTGGATCAGGGTGCTCTGCACGAAACCCTTAATATGAGTCAACTTTGGAAACTGCCGTGTGTTTATGTAGTGGAAAATAATGGTTACTCAATGGGTACAGCTGCTCACCGCCATACAGTGAATGAGATTCATGAGCGTTCAAAAGGATATGGTATGAAAAGTGCTGTATTCAATGGTATGGATGTTTTCACCGTGTATGAAAACATGAAGAAAATTGCAGAAGAGGTTCGCAAGGACTCAATGCCGTGGTTTGTTGAGATTCGTACCTACAGATATCGTGGACACTCCATGTCTGATCCTCAAAAATACAGAACGAAAGAGGAGTTGGAGGAGTATCAAAAAACCGATCCTATTCAGCGTCTGAAAACGTATATAATCGACAATAAAGTTGCGACCAAGAAAAAGATTGAAGAAATCGAAGAGAAAATTGAGCAGTCTGTCTTAGACTCAATTGACTTCGCTGAAGAATCCCCATTCCCTGATGACGAAGCACTCTTTGAAGATATGTACGCAGGTGAACAGTTCTTCCACGACAAAAAATAAATTTAGGCTAACACTTTAGTAATCCTATTAAAAGAACAAACTAACATGGCTGTATTACAATTTAGAGAAGCAATCCGGGAAGCAATCGATGAAGAGATGGGACGCGATGAAAGCGTCTTCATTATGGGTGAAGAAGTTGCTGAATATAATGGTGCATATAAAGTAACAGAAGGACTGCTTGATAAATATGGATTCAAACGAGTGATTGATACTCCGATTTCTGAACTTGGTTTTGCAGGTATTGGAGTTGGAGCAGCAATGAATGGGTTAAGGCCTGTTGTTGAATTCATGACATTCAACTTTGCTGTACTTGCAGCAGATCAGATTATTAATCACGCATCAAAAGCACGGTATATGCTTGGCGGACAGCTTGATGTTCCAATCGTTTTTAGAGGTCCCAATGCATCAGCAGGGCAGTTGGGTGCAACTCACTCAGTCGCTTATGACTCAATGTATGCTCAGTTTCCGGGTATGAGTGTTATCTATCCATCTGAACCGGATGATGCCAAAGGATTATTGAAGTCAGCCATTCGAAATGACGATACCGTTCTATTCATGGAATCAGAGCAGATGTATGGATTGAAAGGTGAAGTATCTGAAGAGGAGGATTACATCATTCCAATCGGCAAAGCAAAGGTTAAGCGAGAAGGCGGTGATGTGACAATTGTAGCTTCCGGTAAAATGTATCACATTGCAAAACAGGCGGCTGAGCAACTATCAAAAGATGGTGTGGAAGCTGAGATCATTGATCCAAGAACCATTAAGCCATTGGATATCGAAACCATTTTAAAATCTGTGAAAAAAACCAATCGATGTATCGTTGTAGACGAAGCACACCCATTTGGCGGGTTTGCATCTGAGGTGGCATTCCTGATTCAGCGTGATGCGTTCGACTATCTCGATGCACCTGTCAGACGAGTAACTCTCCCGGATGTGAGCGCACCATTTTCAAAACCACTGTTTGATCTCTGGTTGCCAAATGCGAAAAATGTGATAGAAGCAGTGAATGCTGTAACTTACCGATAGGGAAAAGGCAAAACGCAAAAGTTTAATTCTTTTGCATTTTGCCCTCTGCCTTTTTACTTATAATACTTTCTAAACTCATTAAAAATTACCGAATATGGCTGTAAAAATTGAAATGCCCAAGTTGAGCGATACCATGGAAGAGGGGGTAATCGCTAAATGGAATATTAGTGAAGGTGATAAAGTTGAAGCGGGTGATGTGATTGCTGAGGTAGATACCGACAAAGCCACGATGGAAGTAGAAGCCTTCGACCCGGGCACGGTTTTAAAGATTTTAGTAAAAGAAGGAGATGCCGTTCCGTTGGGTGGCATTATGGCTATAATTGGAGAAGAGGGAGAAGATATTAGTGATCTCCTGGATGGTGCCGGTGATTCCACGTCATCTGATTCTAAACAAGATGAAAAGGAAGAGAAGAAAGTCGAAAAGAAAGAGAAAAAATCTAAAGACGATTTTGACCCTATTTTAGGTGATATGAATGGTAAGGGTTCATCTTCCGATTCAGTCAAGACCAAGCAAGATAGTGGTTCAGGCGATGGCAGAGTAAAAGCGTCACCTCTGGCCAAGAAAATGGCTGAAGATAAAGGAGTTGATCTGTCACAGGTTAGTGGTTCTGGACCTGATGGAAGAATTATCAAAAAAGATATTGAAGAGTTTAAAGCTCCATCACAGGGATCTTCAGCACCGTCTGCATCTCAAGTTTCATATTCATCTGAAGAATCAGAAGATGTGAAGATATCACAAATGCGGAAAACAATTGCCAGACGACTTTCAGAAAGTAAATATACAAATCCGCATTTCTACGAAACGATCGATATCGATATGGAAGCGGCAATTGAGGCTCGAGAACGTCTGAATGAAGTGAGCGACGTTAAAATCAGCTTTAATGATATTGTAGTGAAAGCGTGCGCACATGCATTACGAAGACATCCTGACGTAAACAGTTCATGGCTCGATAATGTCATTCGAAAACATGGAGATGTAAATGTTGCTGTTGCAGTGGCTGTCGATGAGGGATT
>SKGY01000188.1 GCA_007117235.1 Balneolaceae bacterium | reverse complement strand
TGGAACGCTGCCAGATCATCTCTTGAAATGGCATCCAGAGTCCAATGCTCCAACATTCGTCCCTGGGGAGAATCTTTCCCATAAAGCAGTCTTTCAAACTCTCTGAATCCCACCTGCTGTGCATTGTCATTCCGTCTAGAAATACCGGATCTTCTCTGAGTAACAGCCAGATCAATTTTTTCCTGCGGAAGCAGTGGATTCATCATCACATCCAATAACACAGGTAGCAATTCATCAAAATCTTCTTTCAACGAATTAAGTGAGGCAGAACCGCTTGTGAAGCCCATTCCGAATTCAATACGGGCTGCTTTGTCCTCAAGAAGCTGGTTCAGCTCATTTTCAGGATAGGCTTCTGAGCCGCCATTCCTCATAACATTAGCTGTGATTGAAGCGAGACCAACCTTATCATCAGGCTCCATAAATGAACCTGCCCGAACAATCATACTGAGATTTATCAACGGAACTTCGTCGTCTTCTACAAGATAAAACTTGATTCCATTTTCTAATTCAAAGGTCTCAATATCAGGAATCTGATATGGATTTAAGTCTGGATATTGTAGTCCTTCAACATCTACAGGCACGCCTCGCTGCTGAGACTGCATGGTTGCTCGTTCTTGTGTAGCGCAGGATACAGAAAATACCAGCGCAAAAAAGAGTATGGATAAACGTTTCATAGATTTCATATTCATTTTGGTATGTCTGTTAGTTACTGGCCACATTTTCGTCCTGTACATTTTTAATCATTCCTACAGTACGGTTACTTTTTTTGATGTAGGTTTCTGCTACTCGCTGGATATCCTCTACAGTAACTTCATTTAGTCGGTCCAGATTTGTAAATGCAGTTTTCCAGCTTCCACCGTTTACATGAGCAAATGCCATGGTCTGTGCAATTCCCTGGTTTGATGTTAGTGAACGTACCAACCCTGCTCTTGCATTGGTTCTTACTCTTTCCAGCTCCTCTTCAGTAACTCCTTCGTCAATTATTTTTTGAAACTCATCTCTCAGAGTCTGCTCAACGTCTTCCATTTCAACACCCTGGTTTGGAATAACATAAGCGAGAAACATTCCCGGATATTTTGAACCTGGATAACCATGTAATGCACTAGCCTGAAGTGCAGACTGATCTTCAACAACCATTTTCCGATATAACCTCGATGTTCTGCCTGATGATAAAATATTACCCAACAGGTTCAGTGCCTGATAATCAGGATGCTGATTGTTAACCGTATGATAACCTTCAAGGTATATTGGCTGGGAACGCTCTTCAATTACAAAACGTCGTTCGCCACGCTGAGTAGGCTCCTCAACTTTAAGCTCCGGTGCAGGATCTCTATATGGCATTGGGCCGAAATATTTTTCTGCCAATCGCCTCATTTCAGCCGGATCAACATCTCCTACAATGGAGATCGTAAAGCTTGATGGTGCATAAAATTTTTCATGATAGTCCCATGCATCAGCGATGGTTGTATTTCTGATATCAGAAGGCCAGCCGACAACCGGATTTTTGTATGGATGTGCAGAAAATGCTGTTGCAGCAAACTCTTCAAGGAGTCGGCCAAACGGGTTTGAATCCGTTCTCATTCTTCGTTCTTCATAGATTACATCTTTCTCAATGTAGAACTCACGCATCACAGGATTCATAAATCTGTCTGCTTCAAGCATAAACCAAAGTTCAGCTTTATTCTGGGGGAGACTGTAGAAGTAGCCTGTTGCATCAGCAGATGCAAACGCATTAACTCCGGTTGCACCCTCACGTTCAATAATTTGAGTGAACTCATTATTTACCACAAACTCTCCGGCTTTTTCTTGAAGCTCTTCAAATACAGCCCAGAGTTCGGCTAAACGCTCTTCATCTGTCTCGAACTTATTATACTCTTGAAGCCACGCAGTATAGGCGTCGTCCATCTGATTGATGTACTGAACTTCCTCTTCATAGTTGGTTGTACCGATAGTATGGCTTCCTTTGAATACCATATGTTCAAAAATATGAGCAATTCCGGTATTGCCAACAGGCTCGTTTGCTGAACCTACATCAACGAGTGAGAAAAAATGCGCAACCGGGGCTACGTTTCTCTCCACGATGATAAAGTGCAATCCATTATCAAGGGTAAACTCTGTTACCCGTTCTTCGAACGATTCTAAATTTTGCGAAATACCCAGAATTGGGATAGCTATCGCAAAAATAATTCCAGCAATAGTAGTTTTAAAAATTTTCATATGTATGCTTATAGATTAGATTTGACGTGACTGAGTACGCACCCTGCGCCGAAAAGATTCGATAATCTCTTTTGATTTTGATCATCTTTCTTGGGGGTGAAATTGCATCATTCAAAACATAAAAGCAATTACTTTTAATGTTTTTAATTACAATTGACTGAAATGTAGACGGTTAGGCATATAACAGAAAACCCCATCGGCTCACTCTTTAATCTGCCGGATACACAGATCAGTCAAAACCGATGAGGTGACTTCAACTAATTTCAGCTTTAATTGCTAAAATCATCTTCAGTTGGTCGAACAGAAATGACAGGCTTTTTAACATACTGGGCGACCTTCTCAGCAGTTGATCCGAGTATAAGATGTGCAAAGCCGCTATGTCCGTGAGTAGCCATCACTACCAAGTCAGCATGCTCTGATGCGTAGTTTTCAATCTCATAGTGAGCCGACACTCCTTTTTCAATTTTAGTAAAGAGTGACAAAGTCCTGCTGTCATCACCGTCAGTTATCACCACTTCATCCTCAAACATAACTCCGGTTCGCTGGATATGGATATTATCTATCTTTCGTTTAGTCAGAAATTTATTAAGCCTCTCAATAATACCCTCATAGATTGAGATCATCTCCCCCTTACCGGCTGTTCTCGGGATATCTTCAGATATGCTGCCATATAGTTCGATCACATTAAAAAGAGTAATATGAGCGTTAAACGAATCGGCCAGTGCCACTGTCAGTGGGAATGAAGCCAGTGAGAGTTCTGATGTATCAGTTGGCATTACAACATTCTTGATATTATTCATATCAAACCGATCACCGACTGAGAATACAGGTACTTTTGATTTACGGATAACACGCTCGGTTACTGAGCCACGCATAAGTGATGTCTCATCTTTCCCCTTTGCTCCCATTATTACCAGATCGTAGTCATTTTTTATGGCAAACGTAGAGATTGCTTCTGAAGGTTTTCTCTCAATTTTTACGAAATAATCCCCTCTGTTTTTATCCTTTAGGTATTGCCCCATCAACTTCTTCAAGTTCTTTTCAGAATCATCGATCACATGCGGATAGATATCTTTATTCATATCGAGTGGAACACCAAGACCTTTGATACTTTCATTGAAGTATTTCAAGGTTGGTACGATGTGCAGAAAATCGATCGTCCCACCAAACGTATCAGCAATATTTTGTGCTACCGGATATGCCTTTTCAGATCCCTTAGAAAAGTCTGTTGGTACTAAAATCTTTTTAAGTTCAATCATGATATCTCCTCTTTAATTAGTGGTGTTGATTTGTATTCTGCCGATTACTGGATAATACCTTTCAATTATTTCTTGTCTCTTAAATTCGTATTTCCACTCGCCTTTCTCAATAGGGAAATACCTGCTATCATTATAAGGCCTACAATTACTCCAAATATTCCTCCGTTAACATTCGTTTTCTCTTTGAGATCTTCACTCATGTTTGTTGGAAAAAATGGGTCACTTGAAATCAGTTTCCTGGAAACTGTTTCTACTTCCACTCTTCTGAATTGGTCAAAAGCTGCATCAGGGGTTAATTCTTTCCCAATTCGCTGATATCTTGGCGCCATGAATGATTCATCTCTTTCCATCAGATCCTGAACCAGTGGGTCACTTATCGGTAAAACCTGAACGTCTCGAACACTTTCAGTAAATGTTCTCTCCTGATAAGGCCAGATCACATATAGTGAGCCTATCAGAAAACCAATCAGTACTAACAGTGTGACAGCATATTGATGTTTGAGCAGCCATGAGAGAAGCCTCGAAAAAAGTGCCAGTCCGGTAATGGCTCCTAAAATAAATGGTATCAAATTAAAGATGGCAGCTACAGTATCAATACCTCCTATCTCCCCAAACTGGGCAAGGATATAATCATACTTTCTAAATATGAGTAATAAATATGAGCCTGAAATGCCCGGCAGAATCATAGCACAGATTGAGATTGCCCCACTTATGAATACAAACCAGAATGTTTCTGGTGTATCAGTTGGAACCAACGTTACAATCCAAAATCCAAACAAAGCTCCTGCAGTGAGTGGAATGAGATTTTTCCAGCTTCTCTTCGATGATTCAATTTCTCCTACCAACAAAAATATGGATCCCACTATCAGGCCAAAAAAGAGCCCGTAAACAATTTCAGGGTGTGTGAACATATATACCTGAAGTGGTACAACCCTTGTAAAAAATATAATCGCTAAAAAAATTCCGGTGAATAGAAGCAGGAGAAACTTCCAGTGGAAGTGCTCAAATACGGTTTTAAAGCGGAGTTTTAAGGTATTTGAAATGGTAGTTGCATCTACACTTTTTATAGCAAAAATCAATCGATTGTAGATACCGGTAATAAGGGCCATCGTTCCGCCGCTGACACCGGGCACAATATCAGCAGAGCCCATCAAAAAGCCTTTTATAATAAGGTATGGTGATTCACTCCAGCTGGTATGGTCACCATTTTCCGGAAGTTCATTTTCTTCTTTTTCTGACAAAACAGGTCTTAAGTCGTTTAAATTTTTATAAGATTACACAAGGTGCTGCTATTTTCAAACTAAGCAAATTCAAGATTCACACAACATCTGTGTTATAACTTTTAATGCCTTTGATGAATGAAAAGGTTGCCCCCGCTGAGCAAATGGTCATCACGGTAGTAATAGCATAAGATACGGCATAGTCACCTGAAAAAACTGAATCCGTTAACCAACCCGTTATTGGCGGACCAAACCCAAACCCGGCAATACTTATTACAAAAAGATACAGACCACCAGCAAGCGCCCGCTGACGTGATTCAACAAAATACTGAATCAACGCAGCAGCCACTCCGTTGTATGAGGATGAAAACAGCACACCAATACCAAGTAGTATAAAAGCTTGTTCCGGCACACTGCTGAAAAGTCCTGTGATAATGAATGGAAGCCCGGCAAGAGCCGCAATTATTCCCATCCAGAATCGCCGTTCAGGCTTTTTCTTTGCAATTAAATCTGCAATCAGGCCTGAGAGAATGACCATTCCTCCCACACCAAACATGAACCAGCCAAATTGCGCAATTAAATCAGGCCGCTGATGCAAGTCATTAAACACATTCCCAACAAAACCAAGAATGGTATAGCCTGTACAGGCAAGAAATGAGAATCCAATCAAGTGCCATCTTACTGATGGTTTTTTGATGATTGATACAATTTCAGTCCAGGTTGTTGACTCTGTTGCTGCCAATCTCTGTACTCTTTCAGGCTCTTTGATTATAAACCACGCTATGGGCGCGAGAATTATACCGGGAAGCCCGACAGCAATCATGGCCATACGCCAATCGTAGTTCAAGGAGATGGTTCCACCTGCCAGAAACGACAACCCAATTCCAATAAATATTCCGCTCGCATAGATCGAAAAAACAGTAGCTCTCTGCTTCTCGGAAAATGTGTCTGCCAGATAAGAGTACACTGCAGGACTCAGCATTGCCTGACTCACTCCTACAAACAATCTGGCACCAATAAGCATAGCAAACGAAGTGGCAAAACCGCTAATCACCGTCATCAGGCTCCAGATCATCAAACCTAAACAGATCATTAGTTTGCGCGACGTCACATCAGCAATACGCCCCATCGGAATTCCTG
>SKGY01000042.1 GCA_007117235.1 Balneolaceae bacterium | reverse complement strand
GCTGTTGGAAAAAATGAACACCACATCATCGAATCGGTGTTCAAAGGCTTTGCCAAGGCACTTCGCTTTGCCATAAGCCGCAATGAACGAATTAAGGGTATTCTTCCAACAACCAAAGGGACAGTTTAAGATAGAATGGCAAAAGTGAAAAGGAACACCCCTCCCTCAAAGGGAGACTTTTCACTTTTGCTTTTTACGTTCTCACTTTTCAATTCGGTTTTTCATGTAGCGGCCATACGTAAGTACTCGCCAAATCCACTCAAGGGGGCCATATTTATAACGTTTCAGCCATAACTCACTAATGGCAATTTGAAATAGAAATATGATAACTACAAACAGAGTTAGTAAAGCTAAGCCCAGATGTTTGCCAAGACCCAACCCCACGCCATAAAAAAGGAAGATCCCAATAATGGATTGCAAAATATAGTTCGATAAGGCTGTCCTGCCAACGGCACTAAACATTCTGTTTAAAATACCTTTAAGGTCGGTATGGAATAGCAGCATAAATAACGCGACGTACCCTGCGGTAAGAATTATATAGCGAAATGTGGTGATCGTTTCCTGAACTATCGAATACCAGCTATTTTCCAACATGAAGGGGTCATCCATTGCAAAAATTATATTCATTGGTATTCCTATGAGGAGTCCAACAATAGCTGTTCGAATCAAAAAAGGACGGTTCTCATGAATTTTGTTTATTAATAACTGGCGGCCAATCCATAATCCTATTACAAATATACCCAGCACTTTAAATACTCGTCCATCTAATGAGACCATATACCCCCTTAGTAGTGGCCCTAAATAGTTGAAAGAAAAAAATGTGCGCCAGGAGTCACTCTGTATTGCTGCACTTATATCGTATACCCGAAATGTAGTGTACTCATCTGATTCGACGGGAATGTTTAAATCACGCCAGGATTCAGATAACAACTGGTATAGAGCGGTGGTGTAACCGCCATCATAGGCATTCAGATACCATGAATTTAAGCCGGGCAAAAGCAGAATTAAAAATGCTGCTAAAAGTAATCCCCGATTCGAAAACCCTTTAAATAAAATTAATACAAACCCGCATAAAGCATAAAGAACGAGTATATCAATAAACCAAATTGCCCAAAGATGAACTAAACCGATCAACAAAAGAAAGAAAAGCCGGCGGCTAAAATGAACCGTAAAAGATCGATCGGTTGATGAGGCCCTGACAAATTGTATCGCAAAACCAATTCCAAAAAGGAGTGAGAAAAGTGTATAAAATTTTCCTCTAAAAAAGACAGCGTGAAGCCTATTAAAAAATGTATTCCAGTCACCCAGCAATAACTGACTTTGAACATCATCCATCATGTATGAATAACCACTAAAGAACTGGATGTTGATCATCAAAATCCCAAAAATCGCAAATCCACGCAGTGCATCCAAAACATGAAGTCTTTCACTTTTATCAACCGGCTTGAATGTTGACTTTTTCTCCATACAATTAGCATTGTGTGATGCCTTAAACGATCTTTATTAAATCAGAAGTGATATCAAAACCAACACTCTCTCTTGTTCTTGCCTTAAACCGACCGTTTCTTCATCTCTTGTTATACCTGATAGTAACCATCCTTATAACTTTCACTCACTCAAAGAGTTTCATAAGTCAAAGAAGTTGTAAGAAAAGCATGTTAAGTACATTAATTAATATTTATTGCAAACCCAACATTTCTTATCATGTCAGCCTTCTCCCGAGCAGATCATCAGCACCCTCGGCCGGTTTAGCTGCTTCACCAAAAGCACCACCCGGGTGCCATTTACCAAATTTCGATTTGGATCAGTTCCCACATCGAATGTTGTTGGGCAGATGTAACAACCGTTCGGAGATATGGATAACACTTTTAAAAAATGTTACCTAACTAAATAAAATGTGACACTTTATATGAAAATATACATCCACCCAACAGCTCTTCAATCAGATTCTGATATCCTGCTCCTAAATTTACTGAAACCGAAATATCCGTCTCTTAAATGGAATGTGAATCTAAAGCGCGAGTATGTGGGTGATTTCCCGACAGAAATGTTAGAACATTTTTATTACACACTGGCCATGAACGCCAAGGCTACCCTTCATGTTGTCGCAGATGGAAAAAATAAGCACCACGGCATCGAATCGGTGTTTAAAGGTTTCGCCAAAGCACTTCGCTTTGCCGTAAGCCGCAATGAACGGACACAAGAAATATTACCATTAACTAAAGGAACAATTTAAGTGAGAACGCAAAACGGAAAATGCAAAAGGCCGATTGATGACAACTAACAGCTGTCAGCTTTTTCTTTTCACTTTTGCGTTTTGCGTTTTCACACCCCCCCGTATATGATTGGAATCATCAAATATCAGGCAGGTAATCTCGCTTCCGTTTCGAATGCACTTGAACGGTTGGGGGCCAACTTTATCATCTCAGATAATCCCGATGAATTGGAAAAGGCTGATGGTATTATTTTCCCGGGAGTGGGACACGCTGCCGCCGCTATGGACGATTTAAGATCCAGAGATCTTGATATCTGGCTAAAAAACACCAAAAAACCGGTGCTTGGAATTTGCCTGGGAATGCAATTGCTTTTTGAGTCATCTGAGGAGGGCAATTCCAATACACTTGGAGTTATTCCCGGACGACTAAAAAAATTCGACGCGACCAAAGCCAAAGTGCCACATATGGGCTGGAATCAGTTTGAACCATTGACAAATCATAAGTTGATTACCGGAATCAATAACAAACAGTTTTTATACTATGTGCATGGCTACTATGCCCCCACTAATGATTACACTCTGGCTACGTGCAAATACATAAAAGATTTTGCAGCAATAGTTGCCAAAGATAATTTTCTGGGTGTGCAATTTCACCCCGAGAAATCAGGACAGGTGGGTTCACTTCTTCTTCAGAATTTCTTAGACATGGTTAAAGAGGGTAAGACAGTTAATTCCTGATTCAGATAGAATTAGCCGAATCATTTCTAAATCAGTCTTTTCTATTCCATATCTTTTAAGTCCACATTATCTAAAGCTTCAATACAAAGCATGAGAATTATACCTGCAATAGACCTGCTTGACGGACAGGTTGTAAGACTTCAAAAGGGTGACTACGCAAAAAAAACTGTCTACAATCATTTGCCCCTCAACGAGGCGGCAAAATTTAAGACAGCCGGTTTCAATCATATCCATATTGTTGACCTGAATGGTGCAAAAAGCGGGGAATTCCACAATCTCCCAATTATCCGTGAAATTATTAACGAGCTTGGTCTATCAGTTCAAACTGGCGGTGGCGTACGGTCCCGAAAAGATATCGATACATTATTGGAGGCTGGGTTAAGTGGTGTCATTTGTTCATCCATGGCTGTAAAAAAGCCTGATGAGTGGAAGCAGGCAGTAACAGATCATCCCAATCAAATGATATTGGGACTGGATCTAAAAGATGGAAAGATGGCTTATGGCGGATGGATTGAAACTTCGGATGAGCCAATTGAGAGATTTTTAAACCCAATGATTGAAGCCGGCCTGAAAACAGTTCTCAGCACCGACATTGCACGGGATGGTATGCTGAGCGGGCCAAATTTAAACATGTACAACGACCTTCAAAAACGCTTTCCTCAACTCAATTGGATTGCTTCCGGTGGGGTATCAAATCTTGACGATTTAGTAACACTCAATTCCAATAATCTGTATGGTGTGGTGGTTGGAAAAGCTTATTATGAAGGCCATATCAACTTAAATGAGCTGGCAGCCTTACACAGCTAAACAAAATTTAAGCTGTTTAAACAGTAAAAAATCAATCTTCACTATTCAACAATCCTTGTTATCTTTGTGGCCTGAAATATGCTCACTAAACGAATCATACCTTGCCTCGACATAAAAGACGGGCGTACCGTAAAGGGCGTCAACTTTGAAGGACTGCGTGATGCCGGTGATCCTGTAGAGCTTGCTCAAAGATATACGCAGGAAGGAGCTGATGAACTTGTATTTCTTGACATTACTGCAACAAAAGAAAAAAGGCGTACACTGGTAAAATTAGTTTCAGAAATTGCGGCAACAATAAATATTCCGTTCACAGTTGGCGGCGGAATTAAATCAGTTAGCGAAATTGAAGAAATTTTGAAATCAGGTGCAGATAAAGTTTCCTTAAACAGCGCCATAGTTCGTGATCCCGATTTAATAACACGCGCATCTGATGCATTTGGCTCACAAGCTGTAGTTGCGGCAGTTGATGCTAAACGAGTTGGTGATCATTGGGAAGTTTTTGTTAAAGGCGGCTCTGAACCAACAGGGCTTGATGCGCTAGAATGGATTGAAAAAACTGAAAATCTCGGCGCCGGTGAAATTTTGTTGACAAGTATGGATAGAGATGGAACCAAATCGGGCTTCGATCTTGAACTTCTTGCAGAGGTGAACAAACGTGTTACAATTCCTGTGATTGCCAGTGGCGGAGCAGGAACCATACAGCACTGTTGTGATGCAATTGAGATAGGGAAAGCAGATGCAGTATTAGCGGCAAGTATTTTTCACTTCAGGGAGATCGAAATCCATGATCTAAAAAAATTGATGGCAAAAAACGGAATAGCAGTACGAACTTTGACTACATAACCAAAATCTAAAAATGGGTAAACAAGAAATAGAATTTTTATACGATCTCGAACGTGTTCTGATTGAGCGAAAAAAAGAGATGCCAAAGGGCTCTTACTCAACACGCTTATTTAAGAAAGGCATTGATAAAATTGCGCAAAAGTTAGGAGAGGAAGCTATTGAGACTATTATAGCTTCAAAAAACAAGAAAGACTCTGAAGTAATTTATGAGTCAGCAGATCTCATTTACCACCTGATGGTACTGCTTGTTGAGAGAGATATACCTCTTGATACTGTTTTCCAGGAGTTGATTGTAAGAAGTAAAAAGTAAGTTTGAGAATAGAGACAAGAGAGTAGAGATTTGAGACAAGAGAATTTGATGTCTAAGTCAAATCCTCAAGTCTCACATCTCATGTCTAATCTCTCATATCTATTATTTCAAATCTATTATGGAGCAGGATAGACGTACGGTGCTTCAAAACTGAGCGGTATACCTATTGCCCAATATACAAGCAGGAAGATGGTCCACGTGATCATAAATATGATTGAGTAGGGCAGCATCATCGAGATGAGTGTCCCAATACCCGTATTCTTCACGTAACGCTGACAAAACACAACCACCAACGGGAAGTACGGCAAGAGTGGTGTAATGATGTTAGATACAGAGTCTCCAACCCTGTAAGCAGCTTGCGTTAAATCCGGAGAGATTCCCAGTTGCATGAGCATCGGAACAAAGATTGGTGCTATGAGCAACCATTTAGCTGAAGCTGATCCCACCAACAGGTTTACAAATGCGCTCAGGAATATGATACCAACTATCGTAACCTGACCCGGCAGTGCTAGTGCTTCAAGAGCATTCGCTCCTTTTACTGCTATTAAGAGGCCAACATTCGACTGATTGAACGCATCAATAAAGAGCGCACAGAAGAATGCCATAACAATATAGTAGCCCATGCTCTCCATCGACTTGGTCATGTTATCTATCATGTCTTTCGAGCTCTTGTACTTGCCCGATACATAACCGTAAACAACACCGGGAATTAGCAGGAGTACAAAAATCAGCGGTACAATTGCCTGCATAAGTGCTGCATTCGGAGAGAAGAGCGAACTTACTTCAGGGTTTTCCCAGGCTTGATCACGAAGTCCTGAACTTTCTGGCCATGCCCATGCAATCAAACCGACTATCCCAAGCATCATAGCGGTGAATCCCCACCAGAAGGCTTTGCTTTCCTGATCGGTTACTGTCTCCATTTGAGGCATTTCAT
>SKGY01000227.1 GCA_007117235.1 Balneolaceae bacterium | reverse complement strand
TAATCCAGTACCCGTACTTCAATATTTCTAAAGTAAATTCTGCTTTCTGGATCGTGAGCCTGAAGCGCTATTGTACCACTGCCTAACCGTATTGTACCTTCACGGTCATCCGGTTCTGTAAACTCCATCACCGTTTCCCCGTCTACTTTAAACGTAATCTCGTTGCCCTTCACCATTATATAGTAGTTAAACCACTCATTATCCTGGTGGGGAGCATCATTCATTACATCATTTACGGCATAGAGACTACCTGTTTTTCTTGGGTCACTGTGTGTGGCGTTAACCTGGGCTTCATAACCATGTGCCGGCCACCCTTCCTCCTGGTAGGTTGTGTGAAAAAATATGCCTGAATTAGCCTGTGGGTATGTATATACCTCTGCCCGAAATTCAAAATTCACAAAATTGGCATCAGCCACCGGCCCTTCATAAAAAAGGTGGGCCCGCGGCCCGTCTACCACAATCTTTCCATCTTCGATCTGAAATGATTCAGGGTTTTCGCTTGCTCTTCAGTGATTAAATGTTTCACCGTCCCATATTGAAATCCATTCGCTGTTAAGTCCTTCAGTAGATTGCTCACTTTCAGAGCAGGCAACTATCAAAACAGATCCGGCCATCAATAAGAAACTTAGTTTTTTTAATAAAGTCATAAACTCATCAATTTATTCATTCAAAATATTTTAATTGGCGTCATACAACATGTGATAATTTTTTTAAACATGCCATTACGCAAAAATTTGGTAAAAAAAATCCCGCTCCGGTAAACCGAAGCGGGATGATTAACTAAAATTGATGGGCTGTAATCTATTCAATCAAGCCATTTTCAAGACCATATTTTTTTCCGTGGGTTACTTCATCAAGAATATCTTTCGGTTCATTGTTTTCATCAACAATTACTACAGTGGGCTTGTAATCCCGGGCTTCTTCAGGTTCCATTTCCGCATAAGCCATTACAATGACACGATCATCAACCTGTGTAAGTCTGGCTGCGGCACCGTTAAGGCAGCAGACCCTGCTCCCGCGTTCTCCTGGTATAGTATATGTTTCAAGCCGTGAACCATTTGTAATATTCACAACCTGAACCTTTTCGTATGGTAAAATTTTCGCCATATCCAGAAGATCTTCATCTATGGTGATGCTTCCTTCATACATCAGGTTAGCTTCAGTCACCTTCATTTGATGAAGCTTGGATTTAAACATTGTGAGTTTCATTGTAAAAGCTCCTAAAATTCGATCAATATATTATCAATAAGTCTTGTTTTGCCGAGCCAGATTGCTCCTGCCAGTATGTAATTGTTGCCTTCTCTTAACGTTTCTGACGGTTCCAACGTTTTCGAATCGAACACATTAAGATAATCAATTTTGAAACCTTTTGCCTCCAACTCTCCTTTTTGATGCTCAATCAACAGTTTTGGGGTATCAACACCGGATTGTATCTGTTTTTCAATGTATTGAAGGCATCGATAGAGTCCAGGAGCAGCCTTCCTCTCCTGATCTGACAAATATGCATTTCTGCTACTCAAAGCCAAACCATCATTAGCCCTGGCTATAGGCGCCATAATCAACTCAACGGGGTGATTAAACTCTTTCACCATTTTTGATATGATCTGAAACTGTTGAATATCTTTTTGGCCAAAAACTGCAATATCGGGTGTAACAATGTTGAATAGCTTATTTACCACAAGCAACACACCTTCAAAAAATCCCGGACGGCTTCCACCGCACATATGGTCGCTGAGTTTATCGATACCAATTTTCAGAAACTTCTTCTCATCGTAAATCTCGCTCCTTTCCGGTGTGAATACCAAATCAACACCAGCACTTCTGCATTTCTCAAGGTCGTCTTTTAATTGCCTCGGATATCTATCAAAATCCTCGTTCGGGCCAAACTGCTCAGGATTTACAAAAATAGATACGACAACTATATCTGAATTCTTTTTTGCGAGTTCAATTAAACCCAAATGACCGGAATGGAGTGCACCCATCGTTGGAACAAATCCTATTCGTTTGCCCTCAGATTTCAGCCTTGAGATATCAACCCTGATCTCATCAATACGATCCGATACGTTCATGATAATTGGTTTACCAAATGCGTTCATAACCCTGAAAAAAACAGAAGCGGCATTCATCTCTGTATGCCGCTTCTTATAAAGTTAGTTCACGCACCGGATTAGTTAAATGGCCCGTTTTGGATCAAAGTTCTCAAGTAGCTCTTTCACTCTGCTTGTGAATGCTCCACCGTGTGCGCCATCAATAATTCTGTGATCGTAACTCATTGTCAGGTACATGATATGGCGAATTGCAATCATATCTCCCTGTTCTGCTTCGATCACCACCGGTTTTTTCTCAATTACACCTGTACCAAGTATTGCAACCTGTGGCTGGTTTATAATTGGAGTGCCCATCAAGTTGCCAACGCTCCCGTAGTTAGTTAGTGTTATGGTTCCGCCAACCAGATCGTCCGGACTCAGCTCTTTATTTCTTGCTTTGAGTGCCAGGTCATTCACAGCTTTTGCAATTCCGATAAGGTTTTTGTCCTGCGCTTTTTTAATTACAGGCACAATCAATCCACCCTTTCCACCTTCACCCAATGCAACGGCAATTCCGAAATTAATATCCTTTTTGAGAATAATTTCATCACCATTCACTGAGCTGTTTACTAATGGAAACTCGCCAATTGCTTTAATAAATGCTTCTATAAAGATTGGAGTGAATGTTAATCGAACGCCTGCCTGCTGTTCAAATTTATTCTTGTTGGCAGCTCTCCACTTCACAATATTCGTTACATCAACCTCGCTGAACGTACTTACGTGAGCAGAAGTCTGTTTTGATCGAACCATATGTTCCGCAATCATCTTGCGCATACGATCCATTTTAATGATCTCAACATTTTCACTCGGGCTTTGAACATTAAGTTCACCCGCAGAAATTTTTCCTGATCCGCCACCGGATGATTTTGAATCAGTTGTCGGCTTCACAAGGCCTCTACTTTTCGAGGATGAAGGTGCTGAAACTTTACCGGATTTTTTATCCTCTACATAACCGAGTATATCACTTTTAGAAACTCGTCCATCTTTCCCACTGCCTTCAATAGACTCCAGCTCTTCCTGACTAATGCCTTCTTCTTTCGCAATTGATCTGACAAGTGGTGAGAAAAATCTGCCATCACTACCAACGCGCTGAGGTGCAGTTCCATTTGAAGAAGCTGCCTGACTTTGCTCTTTTGATTCAGCTGATTTAGGTTCTGTGGCGGACTTAGACTCAGTCTCTTTTTTAGGTGCTTCCTTCTTCGCAGATGATTCGGATGCGGCTTTCCCTGTTGAGATCAACGCAATTGCCTGCCCAACCTCTACGGTCTCACCGGCTTTCACCAGAATTTCAACAAGTGTTCCTGCTTCAGGTGAAGGTACTTCAGTGTCTACCTTATCTGTGGCAATTTCGAGCAACGGTTCATCAACTTCGATTTTGTCGCCAACACTTTTTAACCATTCCAGAACCTCACCCTCCATTACAGATTCACCCATTTGAGGCATTACAACTTCTATGGTCTCGCCATCAGAATCGCCACCGGATGATTCATTTTCATCTGCTTGAGGCTCACTTTCTTTTGTTGATTCAGTCTCTTTGACCGGCTCTTCAACTTTCTCTTCTTTTTTACTTTCCTCATCTTTCTTGGGTTCTGAATCATCGGAAGATGATGGAGAAGCGTCACCATCAGTGTCAATAATAGCGATGGCCTGACCTACTTCAACAGTCTCATCGGCTTCGACTAAAATTTCTACTAATACACCGGCTTCCGGTGAGGGTACTTCGGTATCAACTTTATCAGTGGCAATTTCAAGTAGGGTTTCATCAACCTCTACCTTATCTCCAACTTTTTTTGCCCACTCAATTACTGTTCCCTCCATTACGGATTCACCCATTTGGGGCATCACAACTTCAACCTTTGCCATGTTGATTTATCTAAATTTTTTAATTCTGAGTCAGTCTTTTTTCGAAAAGAAATTCGGCTATAAAGATCAGAATAATCGCTATCAGTTCAAAATAGATGGGGTAACTTCTGAATCTGTTTCCTAACGCTACCTGAACTAAAAAATCGCTTTTTTGTAATTTTTCAACACAATCTGCATTGTCTCCACCGTTCTTTGAGGGTGAACAAAATTATACATCTCATTTTGAGAGTATTATTTCAGTTTTATCCGCAAAACACTATACTCTCAGTCAAATCATTTTTGATTACACAACTATGCGCAACTTTTCTATACTTCTGATTTTAATCTGGTTCTTTAATTTACTTCTAAACTGGTGGGTAGCTGTGATTCCCGCCATCTTTCTTGGCGCATGGTTATTTGACAAAAACTTATCGGCATTGACCGTTGGATTTTTAGCAGGAGGCTCCGCATGGTTCATTCAGGCTTTATATATCCATATTTCAAATGATGCAATTTTGGCAACACGAATTGCCGATATGATGCAGGTTGGCTCCCCTTTGATTGTGCTTCTGCTGACATTTATTGTAGGTGGATTACTCACAGCCATTTCAACCTTAATGGGGCATCAAATTAAAGTACTGCTCAGACCAAGTGATTAAACCTTAAACTTGACGACGAAACCCTTTCTTTATGAGTGAATATCCTAAAACTGATGATCCGAACGTACCAGGTGCAGATCGCCAGAAACGCACTCTTTTTACTCGTTTTTTAGATTTTGTTGAGTGGCTCGGAAACTTGCTTCCTCATCCGGTAACACTTTTTGCACTGTTTGCCTTCGGGGTAGTTCTGCTTAGTGGACTTGCTGAATGGTTAGACTGGAGCGCTGCCGATCCACGGCCTGAAGGTTCTGGTGGAAGAGCCCCGGATGGAATCATTCGTCCGGTTAGCTTGCTAAATGCTGAAGGCCTCCGGATGATTGTCACAAATATGGTATCAAACTTCACCGGGTTCGCGCCTCTTGGTGTTGTACTGGTTGCTCTTTTAGGAGTTGGTGTTGCTGAACATTCAGGATTGATAAGCGCCGTTGTAAGAGGAATTGTGTTAAAGGCCGCCTCATTTAAACCAAGTGAGTCTGTCGCAACAGGAATAACAGCTGTTCCAAAAAGAATCTTCCGCTTTATTGTAACTCCGAAAAACCTGGTAACCATTGCAATCTGCTTCTCGGCAGTTATTTCGAATACCGCGTCAGAGATGGGCTATGTGGTTTTAGTGCCACTTGCAGCAGTCATTTTTCATTCGATGGGCCGGCATCCTATGGCCGGACTAGCCTGTGCTTTTGCATGTGTTTCGGGCGGCTATAGTGCAAACCTCTTGCTTGGAACCATTGACCCACTACTTGCCGGCCTCACCCAGGAAGCTGCAAACCTGATTGACCCCGACTATGTTGTGGTAGCTACTGCAAACTACTATTTCATGTTTGTCAGTACGTTTATGATTACGGCCATCGGCGCATTTGTGACGCTCCGAATTGTGGAGCCAAAACTAGGTGTGTATGATGAGAGTATGGCGATGGAAGATCTATCAGAAGAAGCATCCATGGATCCACTCACTCCAAAAGAGATCCGCGCGCTCAAATGGACCGGTGTATCTGTACTCATTATGATGGGAGTTTTGGCACTAACCATCGTTCCTGAAAATGGCGTATTGAGAAATCCGGAAACGGGAGATTGGAAAGACTCCCCATTCCTGCGCGGTGTGGTTACTCTTATTTTTATCTGCTTCCTGATTCCCGGATTTATTTACGGAAAACTGGTTGGCACAATGAAAGATGACCGGGATGTGATTAAGGGCATGTCTCAGGCGATGTCTACACTTGGGCTTTATATCGTAATCGTCTTTTTCGCCGCACAGTTTGTGGCGTACTTTGGATGGAGTAATTTAGGACAAATCTT
>SKGY01000024.1 GCA_007117235.1 Balneolaceae bacterium | reverse complement strand
TTCCCAATTTTGAGGAGCTGGGTTTAGGAAACATCGAAGAGTTGCCATCAATTAAAAGCGTTGCTAAACCGAAAGCAAGTTTTGGTAAAATGCGGGAGGTTTCGGCAGGTAAAGATTCTACAACCGGACACTGGGAACTTGCCGGTATTCAGCTCGAAACCCCTTTTCCGACTTATCCAGAGGGTTTCCCCAAACAGATTATAGAAGAGTTTTGCAGAGCTACCGGTGTACAAGATGTGTTGTGTAATAAACCATACTCCGGCACTGATGTAATCAGAGATTTTGGTAAAGAGCATTTATCATCGGGAAGGCCAATTGTATATACATCTGCTGACAGTGTTTTTCAGGTTGCTGCACATGTTGATGTAATTGATCAAGAGACATTATACAGATGGTGCGAGATTGCAAGAAATGAAACTATGGTAGATGAGCACTCTGTAGGAAGGGTAATTGCACGGCCATTCCACGGTAAAGAAGGACTGTTTGAGAGGCTCTCAGATCATAGAAATGATTATGCTATTCCTGCCCCGGTACCAAACCTGATGTCTCTGCTGCAAGATAAAGGCATCAAAAATTACTCAATTGGCAAGGTGGCTGATCTGTTTGCCGGAGAAGGTTTTGATCAATATCGTAAAACCAAGAGTAATGCTGAGGGAATATCACAGTTACTAAGCTTGATGACTGCCAATATAGATCAAAGCTTTGTGTTTGCTAATCTGATTGATACTGATCAACTCTACGGCCACAGGCAAGATCCCGCAGGGTTCGCAAGGGCATTGGAAGAAATAGATAGAGCACTCCCGGCAATTATAAACAAACTCAACGAAGGTGATATTGTGGTTATCACCGGAGACCACGGTAATGACCCAACGGATAACAGTACGGATCATACAAGAGAATTTGTGCCGGTAATCGCTTTAAAAGGGAAATCTAAAAATAGTGGAAATAATTTAGGTGTCAGGTCTTCTTTTTCAGATGTATCAGCTACAATATTGGATTCGTTTAGTGTAGAAAATAGACTACACGGAACATCTTTTTTAAATCAGATATAAAAGACAAAGAACTCGCTACATTTTGAGCTCAAATTTATTTATATTTCATAGTTCGATTTTACTATTATCGACAACATTTATCTGATGAAGTCGTTAGTTAGCAGTCTGTAATAGGCTATTCACAATCACATTAAAGAAATTTAGACAACGTGGCCAAAAGCTCAGGAATCTCCACACGCGAGTCAGAATCATTAGACCGCTACTTGCACGAAATTGGAAAAGAGAAACTAATTACCCCGGACGATGAAGTTCGTCTTGCCAAAGAGATTCAAAAAGGATCTCAGAGAGCTCTTGAAGAGCTTACAAAAGCCAACCTTCGATTTGTGGTTTCTGTCGCTAAGCAGTATCAAAATCAGGGATTATCACTCGGCGATTTGATTAATGAGGGAAATCTTGGTTTGATTAAAGCTGCCAAGAGATTTGATGAAACTCGTGGATTTAAGTTTATCTCTTATGCTGTATGGTGGATTCGTCAATCCATTCTCCAGGCACTGGCGGAACAGAGCCGAATTGTTAGGCTGCCGCTAAACAGAGTTGGTGCGCTTAACAAAATTGGGAAAGAACTTTCTAAGCTCGAGCAGGAGTATGAGCGTGTACCTTCAGCGGCTGAGCTAGCAGAAAGCTTGGATATGACTGTATCTGAAGTTGCTGATACGCTTAAGATTTCCGGTCGACACCTCTCCATGGATGCTCCATTTGCACAAGGTGAGGATAACAGACTTTTGGATGTTCTTGAAAACGAAGAGATTCCAAATCCGGATAACGAACTAATGGGTGAATCTCTCAAGGTTGAAATTGAGAGGGCACTTTCCAAGCTGACAAAAAGAGAAGCTGAAGTAATTCGTCTCTATTTTGGAATTGGAAGAGAGCACTCTTTAACACTCGAAGAGATTGGTGAGCGCTTTGATCTAACACGCGAACGAGTGCGTCAGATTAAGGAGAAGGCACTGCGTAAATTACGCCATCACAACCGAAGTGCAGCGCTGAGAGCTTATCTCGGATAAATTGTATACTAATATAGATTTTAAAAAAGCTCCGTGGATAACACGGAGCTTTTTTTGTTTAAGGTGTTCACACGAGACATAGCATTTCTGTTTAATCAAGAAGCCTGCTTATTCTCTTTAGAAAAATTCGATTCAGTATACTGAACCAGGCAGTACAGAAATACCGTGTCTGGCCTGCTTGTATTTTACAAGTCGTAAATAATTAGTGAACACATAAGTTTCGATCTTGTTTGTATTAATGCAGAATTAACATTTATATGCGATTTGCACACTCCATCTAAGTTCTTAGCTTTTCAAGATGCGAAAACGACTTATTTTATTATCTGTTTTTCTGGTTATTCTGTTAACAGAGATCTCTTCTGCACAAATTCTCCCTTTCAGGAGTTACTCTATTGAGTTGGGGCTGAGCGAATCTGTTGCTCATGATATTATTCAGGATGAACGTGGATATATCTGGGTTGGAACAGGGTATGGTCTGAATCGTTTTGACGGTAAATTATTCAAGCAGTTCTATGAAGAAGACGGATTGGCTAACAATCGGGTTCATTCATTATTCCAGGGATCTGATTCTCAAATATGGATAGGAACAGACCGTGGTATATCACTTTTGAGAGGTGATTCACTATATACACCTGATCACGTAGAAAAACTTAGTCAGTTTGTAATTCTCTCTATTTTTGAAGATAAAAATGGATCTTTTTGGTTTGGTACGGATGGCCAAGGTTTTTGGAAATTAGATACAAACCATGAATTGCGGCATATTTCAGAAGACCATCAAATTGCAGTGCAATCAGTAAGGGGGATAGATCAGGCAGAAGACGGGACACTTTGGTTTGCAACACGAGAGGGTGTGGTAAGATTAAATAATGGAGAGTTTTACCACTATTGCGATCACGATGGACTCCCGGAAATGCGAAGCCGGGATGTAAAGGTCGACGATCATAACCGGGTATGGATTGGTTCGCGGGGAGGCCTTTTTCTGTTCGAAAATGGAAGTTTTGAGGTATTCAATACCAATCACGGTCTTAATGATAATCGCATACAGACGATATCGATAGATGAAAATGGGGGCATCTGGATTGGCACCGAAAGCGGGGTGTCACTATTTCGTGATGAGGTATTTACTAACTATACAAGAGAAGAGGGTTTGCCGGCTACGATCATTTACGCATCGATGATTGATAACGAAAACAATCTGTGGTTTGGAACACTTGGAGGCGGGATAACGATCTTTTCGGGTGAAACTTTTATTAGCTATAACATAGAGAATGGTCTGCCCAATAATGTTGTGACGGGCTTTATGGAAGACCGTGATAATAATATCTGGATAGCAACTTATGGTGGAGGTGCTTTGCGATATGATGGCAGTGAATTCGAATTGTTCAATGAACGTACCGGATTGGTTGATAACAAAGTATATGCGTTTTATCAGACCTCAGATGGGGCGATTTGGATTGGTGCAAGAGAAGGAGTCAGTATTTATCAAAACGGAATAATGACTACACTCGATCAGGAAGAGTTTCCATTCACTGTTGTAAGATCATTTTTTGAAGATGAAGAGACCGGTGATTTCTGGATTGCTACCTATAATGACGGGGTTTTCAGGCTTACGGATGATGGTTTTGAACAGTTTTATACCGGAAATGTTCTTCAGAATAACACGGTAATGCATATCACAAAAGATCAAAACGGAGATTTATGGTTTGCTACTTATGGGGGAGCCGTTCGATATGACGGTGAAGAGTTTCACCACATTACCATAGCTGATAATTTACCGAGCAATGGTGTAATCCACATATATGTAGATCACAATAATGAAATTTGGTTCTCAACCTTCAATGGTCCTGCTATTTACAGAAATGGCGAGGTTGTACGGATCATAAGGTCAGAAAGGGTTGATACCATCTTTTATTTTACTCTTCAGGATTCTCAGGGAAGATATTGGTTTGGTACCAATCAGGGTTTATATCACTTTAGAAAAGATCGGTTCGAAAGCCACACAAACGAGCTTGAGCGAATGCTTTCATATCGACTCTATTCAAAAAAACAGGGTTTGATTGCAAATGAATTGAATGCAGGCGGGTCACTTTTAGCTAGTGACGGATCAATCTGGTTAGGCACTGTTGAAGGACTAAGTCGTTTTTTTCCGGAGCGTATTAGTATTAATAGGGCGCCACCCGGTTTAGAAATTGAAGAGGCTATGATGAGTGGTAAGTCAATTCTATCGAGTGAAAGTATGCGTTTCTTACACGATCAAAATTTTTTACAAGTAATGTTTTCGGGCTTAACCTATGAAGCACCCGATCAGATTATTTATGAGTACAGACTAAGCGGACATAATGAAGAGTGGCAGCTTACACGTGAAAATATAATCAGCTATCCTGCTCTTTCACCGGGTGACTACAAGTTAGAAATCAGGGCTTATAATGCTGATGGAACTCAAAGCATAAAAACTGCCGGGTTTGCATTTACTATTCTGCCTCCATTTTACTTTCAGTTATGGTTCATATTACTTGTGGTATTCTTTATAACGGGTTTAGTCATTTTCTATATTCGCTATTTTAATGTCACGAAACAGGTAGACATCGAAAAAATGAGGGTTCAGATAGCAAGTGATCTTCACGATGACGTAGGTTCTTCGCTTACAGAGCTGGCTCTTCAGACAGACTTCCTACAGACGGGAACTTTAGATCCTCAGGTGCGGGATACTTTAAAACAGATTGGTGAGCAAAGCAGAAAAATTGTTTCAAGTTTAGATGATATTGTATGGTCTATAGATTCCAGAAATGATACTGCCGGGGACTTAACAGATAGAATGCAGGATTATGTAAATCAGGTATTTGTAAACGGTAATATTGAGGTGATTTATCACTTTGATCAGCTGAAAATGGACCAGAAGTTACCCGTTGATATCAAAGAGAATTTATACCTGATTTTCAAAGAGTCTGTAAATAATATCGCAAAACACTCTGATGCAGATAAAGTAGATATTTTTATGCTGTTTGATGGGAGGGATTATGAGTTAAAAGTGAGCGACAACGGAACAAAGCGGGATAAAAACAAAAAAACCGGACAGGGTTTAAGGAATATAAAAATGCGGGCAGATAGAATATCTGCTGATATCCAGATTGACACAGATGAAGGATATACTGTACACGCAAAAGGATCCGTTCTAAATTAAAATGGCTTATTATGATTAAAATTGGGATAGTAGAAGACAACATTAAAATTCGAAATCTGATTCAACGATATCTGGATATGCAAGATGAGCTTGACTGTAAAATCGCGGTTGACTCAGTAGAAGAGATGCTCGAACATCTTAAAGAGTATGATGCACCTGATGTTTTATTGATGGACATACAGCTTCCGGGCATGTCGGGAATTGAAGGGATAGAGATCATAAAAAAAGACTACCCTGACATAGAAATATTAATGCTCACGATCTATCACGATTCGCATAAGATCTTTGATTCACTGGTTGCGGGTGCATCAGGTTATTTATTAAAGCATACATCACTGCCTGAAATAAAGGAATCGGTTGAAAATCTGATGGAGGGTGGGGCGCCTATGTCGCCACAGATCGCCCGAAAAGTGATTGAGCATTTCAACAAGCCGATTAAAGAGAAAAAAAATGACAGCAGCCTTACAGCTCGTGAACAGGATATTGTAAACGGCTTGGTAGATGGGTTAAGCTATAAAATGATAGCAGATCGATTTGATATATCAATTGATACTGTGCGGGCTCATATAAGGAATATCTACAAAAAATTGCATGTAAATTCTAAGGCACAGGTTATTGCTAAATCTCTGAGAGGGGAGATTTAACTCACATGAACATGTTATTTGT
>SKGY01000151.1 GCA_007117235.1 Balneolaceae bacterium | reverse complement strand
AATCGACAAACACACTTCACAATGAAGGTATCAATACAAGAAAAAAGAAATCCTAAGACAGGAAAACCAACAACTGTAATTTCTGGTATTACTCACAATCCACAGGTTATTGAAACATTGGCGAAAAAAATTAAAAACTCTTGCGGAGCCGGCGGACACATTGAAGGAAAAACAATCATTGTACAGGGATCACACACTGATAAAATTTCAGAAATTCTTATAAAAGACGGGTACACAATTAAATAAGTATAATTTAGTCTGATTATATTCGGGAATTAACGATATTTGATCAAATTATTTACATTACGACAACTATTAACTAACCAGGTTCAACGAAGTGGCTAAAAATCCCAAGAAAATTCTGTTGGTAGAAGATGATGGTGTACAACAAGTTATCATGGAAAGATTTATTAACAAGTTGGGACACACGGTTCTAGCAACTGTTTCAGAAGGATCAGCTGCCGTGCAATCAGCTTTAAAATTGAAAGGCGTTGATCTAATTATCATGGATATTCGGTTAAGTGATAATGTTGATGGCATTGAAGCCATGAAAGAGATCCGAAAAAAATCTGATGTAAAAGTAATTTATGTAACAGGTAATACAGAATCGGCAACAAGAGAGCGAGCCGGTGAGACCAATTTTGAAGCTTTTATTGAGAAGCCTATTACTCCTGAAAAATTAGAAGCAGCTATTGCACAAGCTTTTAACTAGTAAATCGTTATTTTTAGTAGGGAAGACCGCATTCTAATTTACTTTCGCCTCTTACTATTCTACGGTTATGCTTTATGACACATTCGTCAAGACTATCGGCAATCTTATTCTCTCTCCTATTTTCCCTATCACTTTTTATCAATTCAGCTGTAGCTTATACTCATAATCCAGAAGCTGATACTCTAAAAATTGGGTTAGTGTTAAGCGGTGGCGGAGCAAAAGGAGTTGCGCACATTGGAGTTCTCAAAGCCCTTGAAGAAGCTAATGTGCGGATAGATTATATTACAGGTACTAGTATGGGTGCGCTAATTGGTGGCCTCTACGCCATCGGTTACAGCAGTGATCAACTGATTGAGCTTGCGAAAGAGAATAATTTCACAGAGTTGTTTACTGAAAGCCCGAACAGACGACATATTTCAAATTATGAGAAGGGATTTGATGAGCGAACAATTGTAACTGTACCTATCAGCGAACGCGGTATAGATTTGCCGGCCGGAATTATAACCGGTCAAAATATCTACTCGTACTTGTCAGGATTAGCCTGGGCAGCTCACTCTACAAATGATTTCAATAATTTTCCAATTCCATTTGCAGCTATTGCAACAAATATAGAAACAGGTGAAGCTGAAGTTTTTAGATCCGGATATTTACCTGATGCCATTCGTGCAAGTATTTCTATTCCCTCCGCAATGATACCTCACAGAATTGGCGATAAACTATATATAGACGGAGGCTTATCAAGAAACCTGCCGGTTCAGGATGCTATAGACATGGGTGCAAATTACATAATCGCAGTTGACGTATCTACACCTCTCGTGTCTCAAGACAGCCTGCGATCTCTAACTGAGATTATGAATCAGGCCGTCATGTTCAGAATTAATGAACGAACTGCAATTGAAAGGAATAAAGCGGATTTAGTGATCAAAATGGATCAATTAAACCAATACACAATGGTTGATTTCGATCTGATGGAAATTTTCTTAGAAATTGGAGTTAATGTAGGAAATGAATTTATTAACCAGTTTAGGGAGATTGCTTCGAAACAAACATTTCAAAGAAAATATACTCCCGGTATCGATGCCCCCATTCCACTTCCAATACAAAGCTTAATTATTCAAGGCAATACTCTGTTTGATGATGAATTCATTACGCGTCAGCTGGAATTTATACCAGGCACCAGACTGTCACCAAATCAAATTGAAGAGAGGATATCAAAATTATACAGCTCTCGATATATCAATCAGGTAACCTATCAAGTTGTACCTGACTCATCTTACTACTACAATTTAATTATTAACGTGCAGGAGAGTAAAACTGATGATTTCCGTATAGGGTTGAGGTATGAATCTCAAACTCAAGCATCAATTCTTTTTGAAAGCACATTTCAGGATCTATTACACCCGGGTTCCATTAACAGAATTGAAGCGAGACTTGGTAATCTTTTATCTTTTAAATCTGAGTACATCTATTATGGAGCGTTGGGATCAAGTTTGGCTGCGTTGACGTCATTCAGCTATCAACAAGAACCTGTAGATTGGTACAGCAATAATTCACGTGTGGCAAGTTTCTCAAATACGATGTTCAGGGTTGATGTCTCAGCCGGTAATTATTTCAATTCACAAAACTTGTTTACTGTAGGTTTAAGGAAAGATTTCAATGCACACAGAAATATAATTAACAGCGCTGGAATTGAGCCTACAGAGAGGGACTATCACGCATTTTTCTTCAGATATAACCTTGACCGCTTGCACAGAAAATCATTTCCTACTTCAGGTTCAAGGGTTCATTTATTTGGAGTTCATAGTAATCCGTTATTTTATAGTCCAATATTATTTTCATCAATAACCGGTTATCTGGAAGGAATTTTTGCCATCTCAAATTCATTAAGTTTTCGAAGTTCACTCATGGTGGGCTATTCGTATGGTAATGATCTCCCCTTTACATATTGGAACACTCCAAACAGACATCAGGAATTTATAGGTTATGTAAGATTTAGCGGGTCGGATCGATACCAAATATCATCCAGAAACTTACAAATGGCTTCTATTGGAGTCCAAGCTGAGCCATTTTATCACCGATTTATTGGGGTGGACTTTTATGCAGGCAGATTTCTTGAAAGCTGGGATACAGATTTTCTTAACCTGGAACCGGAATATGGAGCAGCAATAACTATCGGGGCGTTAACAGTGATGGGGCCCATAAAAGCGATTTTATCATCAGGAACAAACAACTCTTTTAATGTAGAAATACAGGTAGGTTATCAATTTTGAGCAAATCTGAAATAATTAGTCAACAACTGGAAGAGATAAAACTTGAGCTGAAAGAGAGACCTGAAGATCCTGATCTGTTAAATGATTTGGGCGTTGGGTATTATCTGCTTGGTAAATATGCTAATGCAATTATTCAACTAAAAAAAGCATCTGAGCTGCATCCTGATTCCGTTAACATCCAATTTAATTTGGGGAATGCATATTCCGAAAATGGACAAGCTGAGAAGGCTACTGATGCATATTTAAGGGCTTTGGATCTAAACCCAAGTCATATACCATCACTCAACAATTTAGCTGACTGTTATGAGTTAATGGGGCATTTAGAAAAATCTCATGAACTATTCCATTATCTGATAAAAATAGATCCGGATAACGCTTTACCATATTTCAATCTTGGTAACTTTTTGTTGCGACAAAATCAGCATATTGAAGCAGTAAAAGCATATGAAGATGCAATTAAAAGAGATTCATCATTCACAGACGCATACTTTAACATCGCATGGGTGCTTAAAAAGGCAGGTGTATATGACCGAGCTCTTGAATTCGCTAACAGCGGATTACTTAAAGACTCGAGTCATTCTGATTTGCTAGCGCTTAAAGGAGAGATAAAAGAAGCTATCAGTAAGAAGAATTAGTCTGTTTAGTACGATTTTTATTCTGTTCTGCAGTCTCTCTTTCCAATTCCAGTGAGAATTTTGCAGCCATTTTTTGATCGAATCGTTTTGAGCATCTAACCGGTTTTAGAAATGAAAAAGCAGACTTTATATACCAGTTGGTAAAAGCCTGCTTTCTGATGTTCCTGTTTTGAGCCATTAATTCTGTGAAACTGGCTAGTTCAGGTTTTGATAGAGTTGAGTCAGCAAATTTTAAGATGAAATCAGTAATAATCTCATCATTTTCAAATTTAACGTTCATGAGGTATGAATTTCAGTTAGTATTTAGAAATTCATACCCCACTACTGTTAATATGTTTCCGACTTAACGTATTCTCCAATTATTTCCTGGAGCTGTTGCCTTCCTCTGTTGATTCGCGACTTCACTGTACCCATTGCAGTATCAGTGATTTCGGCAATTTCTTCGTAAGAAAGCTGCTGAATGTCACGCAACACAACTGCTTCTCTGAAATCGTCATTTAATTCTAACAATGCTTTTTCCAGATGCTCCATGCTGAACTTAATGTGAAGCGCATCATCCTGCAATAACGCAGTATCTGTTATTTCAAATTCTCTGTCATCTGGGTCAGAATCATCAGCATGAATTGAAATTAAGCTCATGCGCTGCTTTTTCTTGTACATTGTTTTGGCCAAGTTAAGTGCAATTGTGTACATCCAAGTTGAAAGCTTCGCAATGCGTTCATATGAATGTCTGCTTCGGTACACCCTTAAAAATGTTTCTTGTACCAAATCTTCACAATCTTCGTGGTTATGAGTGTATCTATAAAGGAAATTGTGAAGTCGGTCTTTATATCGTTGAACAATGATATCAAATGCCTGAACAACTCCGGCTTGAAGTTGCTCCATTACATCTTCATCAGATAATTGTTGCAGTTTAGCTGTAGATAATTCTTTCATAATGATACCCCTTAATCCTGTAGTTGCCTGTTACCGCAACATCGCATTACCCGATGATGCGCTTAATAAGCAGGAGAAATATGGATGAGGTATCTAATGTGCTGAAACCTTTGGCTGCACTATCAGCGTCAAGTAAGGCTTCAAATATTTGAGGCATTTCTGAAAGTCTGAATCGTGAAGCTTCACTCCACTGAGCATTAAAAACATATGAGCTTTTAATTCCCAACTGACTTTGAACCTGGTTTTTCTGCAATCCCTTTTCAGATAATCTGCAAATTTGCCAGATGTTGCCAAACACATTGTAAAAGAACCCCACGGTTTTAATTATTTCACCCGCGTTATAGTTACTTTTAAGCAACATCTGTTCCGCAATTGCCAATGCGGAGTCCATATCTCTGTTAACGACTGCATTTTTTAGCTCTATGACGTTAAAATCGCGATATGAGCCCGATATTTTTTTTATGTGCTCTATACCAACTCTCTCCTCACTGTCTACAAAAGTGCACACTTTTTCCAGTTCTGTGGACAGTAGCTTTAAATCCTGACCTACCATTTGGCTGATTAGCTGTGCGGCCTCAGGGGTAATCTCTCTCTTATGGGAGTATTTGGTCCAGTCTATAACCCAATCAGCTAATTTATAGTCCGGAAGTTTTTCAAATTCATAAGCTACTGCATGATCTGCTGACTGAAGTGACTTACCAAGAGCAGTTCTTTTGTCAGGATACTTTTGATCAATTAAACATAGAATAGTTGAAGGATTGGGATTATCGAGGTAAGATGAAAAATCATTGAGAGTACCATCGTCAGTCTGATCTCCTAATTTCAAAAAATCACGTACAATCACTACCCTTTTCTCAGCCATCATAGGAAAACTTCTGGCCAGGTCAATTACTTTAGCCGGTGATGCATCTGAGCCATAGATCAGATCAAAATTGAAATCTTTTTGATCAGCAGGTACCAGTTTTTCAATCTCTTCCTGCAGTAGATCCTTGAAAAAATCTTCTTCTCCATAGAAATAATAGACAGGCATGATTTTGTCCCTGCTTTTTATCTCTTTATAGGCCTTTCGGAAAATGTCGATACTGGTCTGCTTTGGCAACTGAGAAAGATTTAATAATTAATATTCAAAACTGCTGCACAAAAGTATGAAACTCAGACACAAAGTATGAGGTGATTTTATAATTTAAAATGATTTATAAGCCACTCTATTGTGTCAATACCATCCGGTTTCCACCAGATTTCCGGGGTCTGGGCATTTTCAAGTTTATCAAACTGAAGGTTTAGATTTGACTGAATGGATATTGGCGCAAGTCCATCTTCTGTATAAACTGTTTGAAGACCAGATCGGAGATTTTCTACTACTTCCACTAATGTATT
>SKGY01000078.1 GCA_007117235.1 Balneolaceae bacterium | reverse complement strand
TCTTGAAGCCGGTGCCGACATAATTGAGACAAATACATTCAATGCGAATCCAATCTCTCAGGAAGATTATAATTTGCAGGATTTATCTTACGAACTGAATGTTGCTTCTGCCAAACTTGCCAGAGAAGCCGCTGATGAATTCACTCAAAAAAATCCTGATAAACCACGATTTGTTGTTGGTGCCATTGGTCCAACCAACAAAACATTATCACTATCTCCTGACGTTGAAGATCCCGGCTTCAGAAGTATCACGTTCGATATATTAGCCGACGCCTACACTGAACAGATTCGTGGCTTAGTTGATGGTGGCGTGGATACTCTCCTTGTTGAGACTGTTTTTGACACACTTAACTGTAAAGCCGCCATCTACGCCATTCACCAGTACAGCAGAAAGATTGGGAAAAAGATCCCAATTATGATCTCAGGTACTATTGTTGATCAAAGTGGCAGAACACTATCAGGGCAAACAACTGAAGCGTTCTGGATTTCTGTTCAGCATGCCAATCCCCTTTTGAGTATTGGACTGAACTGCGCTCTAGGCTCAAAACAGATGCGACCATACATCCAGGATTTGTCCAAAAATGCCACCTGTTTTACCAGCCTCTATCCTAATGCGGGATTACCGGATGAGATGGGTGAGTATGGGGAGTCACCAGATTTTATGGCAAAGCAGTTTAAAGGATATGCTGAAGAGGGATTTGTAAACATTGTGGGCGGTTGTTGTGGCACCACTCCCGATCACAGAAGAGCGATCGCAGGAGAAGCTAATAAGCATAAACCCCGTGTACCTTCAAAGTCTAAACCATTTTTTAGTCTGAGCGGACTTGAACCTCTTGTTGTCCGTCCGGACACTAACTTCGTCAATATCGGTGAGCGTACAAACGTAACGGGTTCAGCGAAATTCAAACGACTTATCAAAGATGAAGATTATGAAGAGGCACTCTCTGTAGCCCGAGAGCAGGTGGAGGGGGGAGCTCAGATTGTTGACATCAACATGGATGAAGGACTCCTTGACTCAGAAAAAGTGATGAAAGACTTCGTCAATCTAATGGCGGCTGAGCCGGATATTGCTAGGGTCCCTTTCATGATTGACAGCTCAAAATGGGACGTACTGCTATCCGGATTAAAAACCACTCAGGGCAAAAGTGTGGTTAACTCAATCAGTCTGAAAGATGGTGAAGATACTTTTAAAGAACAGGCTCGCCATATTCTCGATTTTGGTGCCGCGGTTGTGGTGATGGCATTCGATGAAAAAGGACAGGCAGACAATCTTGAACGACGAAAAGAGATTTGTAAACGTGCTTACGACATCCTCGTAAAAGAGGTAGGATTTTCACCGCAGGATATTATTCTGGATCCAAATATACTTACCGTAGCAACAGGCATTGATGAGCACAATAACTACGCTGTCGATTTCATTGAAACGGTAAGGTGGATCAAAGAGAATCTACCACTCGCCAAGGTTAGCGGTGGTGTGAGCAATATCTCATTTTCTTTCAGAGGTAATAATGTAGTTAGAGAAGCTATACACGCCGCATTTTTATATCACGCCATTAATGCCGGGCTTGATATGGGAATTGTTAATGCAGGTCAGCTTGAAGTCTATGAGGAGATTGATCCCGAATTGAGAGATCTCGTTGAAGATGTACTTCTCAATCGAAGAGATGATTCAACAGAGAGGCTTGTTGATTACGCTGAAAGTATTAAGGATCAGAACAGTACATCTGTTAAAGTAAAACAGGATGCCTGGAGAAAAGGTACAGTCGAGGAGCGTATCCAACACGCACTGGTAAAAGGGATTGTGGACTTTATTGAAGATGATGTTGAAGAGGCGAGACAAAAATATCCACAACCGATTGAGGTGATTGAAGGCCCTATGATGGATGGGATGAATGTGGTTGGTGATCTTTTTGGAGCCGGTAAGATGTTTTTACCCCAGGTCGTTAAAAGTGCCCGTGTGATGAAAAAAGGCGTTGCGATTCTGATTCCATTTATTGAAGCAGAAAAAGAGAAGAATAAAGACACTAAACCAAAAGCAAAAGTTCTGCTCGCAACTGTGAAAGGTGATGTTCATGATATCGGTAAAAATATTGTCGCCGTGGTTCTTCGCTGTAACAATTATGACGTTATTGATCTCGGTGTGATGACACCTGCAGATAAAATACTTGCAGCAGCAAAAGAGCACAATGTTGATGTAGTGGGGTTGAGTGGTCTCATCACACCTTCACTGGATGAAATGGTTCATGTTGCAAACGAGATGACAAGAGAAGGGTTTGAAACACCCTTATTGATTGGTGGTGCCACAACTTCCAGAATGCACACCGCGGTAAAAATTGCTCCCAACTATAAAAACCCTGTGATACATGTACTGGATGCTTCACGAAGTGTTACTGTTGTAAACAGATTGGTTTCAAAGTCGCTGAAACGGGGATTTTTAGACGAAATAGAATTAGAGTATAAAGATCTGAGGGAACAGTACTCTAACAGAAGAAAGAATAAACAGTATCTCTCACTTTCTCAGGCGCAACAAAACAGGACAATAGTGGATTGGAATGAGACCGACATCGTTCCTCCTGTTCAACCCGGAGTAACAGTATTTGATAAAGTGTCTCTTTCAAAACTTAGGCGCTACATTGATTGGGGGCCATTTTTCATCGCATGGGAGATGAAAGGTAAATATCCTGATATTCTCCACGATGAGCATGCGGGAGAACAGGCAAGAAAACTCTTTGATGAGGCAAACCAACTATTAGATGATATCATAAAAAATCAATTGATAACTGCTCGTGGAGTTGCCGGTCTTTTTCCGGCCAATTCAGTTGGTGATGATATTGAAGTTTACAGCGATCAAACCCGAAAAAAAGTGTTAGCCACATTTCACACCTTACGACAGCAAGCGAAGAAAAGAGAGGGTCAGCCAAACAAAGCCCTTGCTGACTTTATTGCTCCTAAAGACACAGGAAGGGCAGATTATATCGGTGCGTTTGCAGTAACTACCGGTCATGGCGTTCTTGAGCTCGTGAAGAAATTTGAACAAGATCACGATGACTATAACGCAATTCTTGTAAAGGCCCTGGCCGACAGACTTGCCGAAGCGTTTGCCGAAATGCTTCACCAAGAGGTCAGAACAACTCTATGGGGTTATTCGCCTACTGAAGACTTCGATAATGAGCAGTTAATTAAAGAAGCATACCAAGGTATACGTCCGGCACCGGGGTATCCTGCTCAACCCGATCACACAGAAAAGAGAGCTCTATTTGATCTTCTTGCAGTTGAAGAGAATACAGGTATTACACTAACCGAACATCTTGCTATGGCACCGGCGTCTTCAGTGAGCGGGCTCTATTTTGCCAATCCGATTGCTCAGTACTTTAATTTGGGCAATATTAAAAAAGATCAGATCGAAGATTATGCCCGGCGTAAAAATATGAGTGTTGATGAGATTGAGAAATGGTTAGGTCCAAATCTGGCATACAGTAAATAGATCAGGATTTGGCTATTGTTACAATCCCGGCCTTACTCCCATCATTTGCAACTACATTCACAAGTTCAAATGTAGTTGCACCCGTTGTAAACACATCATCTATTACAATGGGGAAATAATTATCACTGATGAATTGATGATCTATTACAAAAGCTTGTCGTAGATTTTCATTTCTCTCTTTTGTATTGAGTCCTGTTTGAGTCTTTGTTTTTTTAACCCGTTTAATAATTCCATCCTGAATAACTTCCCATCCCGTTGCACGCGAAAATCCCCGGGCCAATGCTCTGGATTGATTGTAACTTCTTGTTCTTTTTTTACTTTTATGAAGTGGAACCGGAATAAGCAGAGGTGATTTAGCTTCAACTGTTTGAAGAAGATCAGGATCAGCTTTGTCAAGAAAATCACGACCTGCAAAATAACCCAGCTCCTCTCCAACCTCCTGCAGAAAATTATATTTCAATCCGTGCAACAAATCCTGCAGATAACCGCCTTTGTCAAACTGCCACATCGAAAATACAAACATCACATTGTTTGGTAGTATTACTTTATCGTCGGCAATTGCTTCGTCAAATCTGCTTACTCTACACCATCGACAGATATATCTCTCGTGATCACCCAATCCCTTTCCGCAGCAGGCACATGTGTGTGGAAAAACTATGTCGATAAATGGCTGAATCAGCTTTTTCATAGGCATCCTATTACTCCTATGAACCATTATTTAAAAGTTACTTACAATTAACTGCTTAATATGTCGCTTAACTTTTGGAAAGTGTTATAATTAGTTAGATTTGTCTATATCAAAAATCAAACGAATGCTCGCATGTCTTCAATTGGGAAAGATCTAATACTTATAAGAAAACACCTGGGTCTGTCAATCCAGGATATACAAAGTTCTACCAAAATTCCTCTAAACACACTTGAAGCAATTGAGAGTGGTGTAATTTTTGAACAATCTGACGAGATTAAAACCTACGTCAGAAGTTTTGTTCGAAGCTATGGTCGTGCCATCAAACTTGACGATGAACTTGTTGTGACTGCATTAGACCAACAGGAAGCCGGAAACTATAACCACGTTTTATTATCGCAATTTCCTGCTCTTGAAGGGGAAAAACAGACGAAAATTGAAAAAACAGATCTTCCCGAAGCCAAAACCGAGCCGTCTTCTTCTAAGTTTGTTGCCGATTTCCCTGAGGAAGAGCCTGAAGCAAAGCCCGAATTTAAACCTGCTCCATCTCCCGGAGTAAGAAATGTAAACTGGGCTGATCTTGGTAAACGATTCTCTACAAAATCACAAAAAACACCCGTCTGGATTATTGGTGCATCCGTTATCCTTATAGTCGCTGTTGTGGTACTCTATTTTCTTGTTGAGAGTGATGTATTCAGCGGAGAAAGCCTGAATATCGATCAACCGCCTGTTTCTCAGGAATCAGTTGAAACTCCATCCGCCGGAAATGAACTAAGCCTTGAACTTTCTGACAGCCCTCCAACTGCAGGTTCAGTATCAGAGATTTTGGCAGATACACTATTTCTAACCGTTTATGCTGCATATGGTCAGCTCGAACCTGTAAGAGTCTGGAGCGACTTAAAACCAAGAATAGACCCCTACTGGATTGAAAACAGGATTGCGCTAAATTTTGAATTTGCTGACACCATCAGAATTCGAGGTCAATACAGCAGAATGCTACTATTTTTAAACGGTCACAGAGTAGACAACTTCAGACAACAATATTTTAATCCTGAAGAGAACGCTGTTGAGCTTACGAGAGACTTATTCGAAAGTGATCCAAAATGGCGTGTACAGATTCCATTTGAACTTCCGGAGAATGCTAATGAACCTGATTCTGTTGCAAACAGACCTACTTTTTAAACACAACAGATTTAGTTCAGATGGACAAAAAACAGGCTGAGAACCGTGTTTCAGAGCTTCGTGATCTCCTTAAAAAAGCAAATAAGGCCTACTATGAAGAAGCACAGCCATTTATAAGCGACAAAGAGTTTGATCAGGCACTTTCCGAATTACATGACTTAGAACAAACATTCGATCTTGTTGAGCCTGACTCACCCACTCAGCGGGTTGGTGGAGAGCCCAGTAGTGATTTCCAAAATGTAAGTCACCCAACTCCCCTTTTAAGCCTAGACAATACATATAATGCTGATGAGCTGAAAGATTTTGACCGACGGGTTCGGGACCGCCTTGGAGATTCCCCATTCAGCTATGCCGTTGAGATGAAATTTGATGGAGCGTCTATACGCCTGAGATATGAAAATGGAGATCTGGCGCTGGGAGCTACACGCGGTGACGGTGAGAAAGGAGACGATATCACCCGAAATATCAAAACAGTCTCAGTTGTGCCTCTTACAGTTAAAAACGCGCCTGATGTGCTTGAAATTCGTGGCGAGGCTTACATGGAAAAAGAGGCTTTTGTTCGATTGAATGAGTATCGTGAAGAACAGGGACTCACTCCTTTTGCTAATCCAAGAAATTCTACAGCGGGTTCTCTAAAAATGCAGGATCCCAGAGAGGTGGCTCGAAGGCCTATCAAGTTTTACGCCTTCGATCTTCTTTTTGAACCCGATGAGAGTTCCGGTTCTCAAGAATCCAAGATGAATCTCCTCAGAGATCTCGGTTTTCCTGTGAGTGACTATTTTAAAATCTGTTCAGACATTGATGAGGTGCTTGATGTAATCAATGATTGGGAAAAAATAAGATCGGAACTCCCCTTTGAAATTGACGGTGTTGTTGTGAAAGTAAACGAAGACAAGTTTCGGGAAGAGCTTGGCACCACTTCAAAATTTCCGCGTTGGGCAATTTCTTATAAGTTTGAAGCAGAGCAGGCTTCTACTGTATTGGAGTCTATCACCCTTCAGGTTGGCAGACTGGGAAAAATAACACCTGTAGCAGAATTACGCCCTGTTTTGTTAGCCGGAACAACTGTTAAGCGAGCCTCATTGCATAACGAAGATGAGATTTTAAGAAAAGATATTCGGGTGGGTGACACGGTTGTAATCGAGAAAGCAGGGGAAATTATTCCTCAGGTTGTCAGTGTTGTAAATGCAGAACGTGAAAACCGTTCTGCGAAATTTAAAATGCCTTCTCATTGCCCTTCTTGCAAAGAAAAACTGATTAAGCTCGAAGATGAAGTTGCCTGGAGATGTATCAATCCTGAATGTCCGCCACAGGTGTTGGAGAGAATTAAACATTTTGCCTCAAGGGACGCTATGGATATTGACGGCTTGGGTGAAGCAGTTGTTGAACAGTTACTCAATGAAAATTTGATATCAAATTATGCGGATCTCTATAAATTGAAAAAAGATGATCTGATACCATTGGAACGCATGGCAGAGAAAAGCGCTCAAAATCTTATTGACGCAATTAAAGCCAGTAAGCAACAAAGTCTGGACAGGGTAATCTATGCCATAGGAATACGATTTGTTGGAAAAACTGTGGCAAAAGATCTATCGGCTAACTTTGGATCAATCCAAATACTTAAAGAAGCTACCGCTGAAACACTGGTTGATGTCGATTCTATCGGACCAAAGATTGCCGAATCTGTAGTTGAATTTTTTAATAATGAAAAAAATATTGCGCTAATCGAGGCACTTCAAAACGCAGGTGTAGATCCAAAAATAGCAGAAGATCAACAAACTTCTGACCTGTTAAACGGAAAAAAATTCGTTTTAACCGGATCTCTGCCAACTCTTTCAAGGTCTGAGGCAACTGAAATTATTGAAATGCATGGCGGTAAGACAGCCTCTTCAGTTAGTAAAAACACTGACTACGTACTTGCCGGTGAATCGGCAGGCAGTAAACTTGATAAAGCAAACAAATTGAATATTCCGGTTCTCTCAGAAAAAGATTTTATTCATATGATCAGTGAAAACAAAGGGTAAACTGCTTTTTTGTCACTCAACACTTTAATCACTTTTTTTTATTCACGTTCATCAGCTATACTTTTAGAAACTGGTTGCGTTATTATCCAACAAAATCTCCCTGTACAAATTTATGATTATGGGTATTCTTGAAAAATTGGGACTGGGACAGAAGTCAGAAACGTCTCCTAATATTGGTAAGAAGAAGAAAAAGAAGCAGAAAGAGACTCAGGAAAAAAGAAACAAGGTCCTGAGGATTGTCATCTTTCTGGTATTTTTGGGTACTATCTTAGCTTCGCTCCCTCAAAGCAGCTATCAACCAGTTGCAAGCTACAACTTGGGAGAACCTTGGAGAGCGGATGACCTTACGGCACCTTTCACATTTTCTCTGAAAAAATCACAGAGTGAACTTGAAGATGAACGACAAACGATCAGAAGACAGACCCCGCCTGTATTTCATGTCAATAATAATGCGGATTTGGAAATTGAATCACGGGTCGACTCACTCTTTAATGCACTTCAGCCGGTATTAGACAGTTATCTTCAATGGCAAAGAGCAAAAAATGAAAATGATTCATCTGCGCCAAACGATAGTATACAGTATAGCAGAGAACGGGAATTCACAAACGTTCAGCTAAATTCTGAAGCTTGGGATCTGCTACTTGAAAATTATTCATCGGTAATTTTAAATAATCAGACTCCCCAACGCTTATTATCAATTCAGATTAGAAGCCAAATCGAGAATACTATTAGCGAACTACTGGCCGGCGGAATAATAAATAGGGAAAAAGATGAACTGAATAGAAATGAGATTATAGTAAGAAACCTGCAATCTCGTACAGAGCGAACGGCAAGTCTGGCAAACACTCGAGATCTTACAGACGCCAGGGAATTTGGTTTTTTACAATTTAACAGACAGTTCAGTAGTGAAGTTGCCCGGGTTGCCATTCAGCTATTTGATCAGGTAATTATACCAAACTGGATATATAATGAATCTGACTCACAAGCTCTGATTGAACAAAATCTGGAATCTATTTCTACTACCAAAGGTGCTGTTGAAGAGGGCGAAATAATTATTCGCCGAGGAGATATTGTAACAGCCGAGCGGGATAATAAACTGCGCAGTCTGGCTGAGGCGAGGGCTGCCAATGCCACTGAAATTGAACGATGGTTACGCTACGCAGGAGAATCTATCGTAATCATCATTGCTACATTGCTCTTTCTTATTTATATCTATTTATATCGGAAAAAAATATTTGAGCAGCCGTCCATGTTCCTTCTGGTGTTTCTTGCACTTGGCATAATCACCACCACGAGTGCATTAATTTATCCCTTGGATGGAATTAGTGGCTACATAGTTCCTATTGCGATAGCTCCAATTATACTCACCATTATTTTTGACTCAAGAGTTGGTTTAATGGCAACCATAACCCTTGCTGTCATCACAGCTATCATTCACGATAATAACTTTGAGTATCTAGTGGCCACAATTACAGCTTGTAGTTTGGGTGTATTCTCAGTTCGTGATATCAAAAAGCGTTCACAATTCTTTTTCACTACACCAGGAGTGATATTTGCCACATATACACTTGTATTAGCAGGATTTGCATTAGCACGCTTTAGTGGGTACGAAGGCTTTTTGAATGAACTAGTTTTTGTGGGGATAAACTCCGTTTTCATACTATTCACATACCCTTTGATTCTCCTATTTGAGAAAATATTTAAAATTACCACCGATTTTACCTTACTCGAGTTGGGAGACACAAATCTCCCATTGATGAAAGAGTTAATGAATAAAGCACCCGGAACATTTCATCATAGCCTCCAAATTGCAAATATGGCTGAAGCCGCCGCATCCGACATCGGGGCAAATTCTTTGCTTTGCCGTGTTGGTGCTATGTATCACGATATTGGAAAAATGGAAAAGCCAGGCTATTTCATTGAAAATCAAAGTGCCGGCAACGATCACGATAAACTTAAGCCACGTATGAGTTCACTCGTTATAAAGGCTCATGTTAGTGATGGTGTGAAAAAAGCCAAAGAGAACAATCTGCCTGAGGTGGTTATCGACTTTATTAAAACCCATCATGGCACATCTCTTATTCGTTACTTCTATGGAAAAGCTAAAGATCAGGCCGAAGATGAAGAGGTTGATCAAAAAGATTTTCGGTATGACGGTCCAATCCCATTTACTAAGGAGCAGGGAATTATACTATTGGCAGATGGCATTGAAGCCGCTTCAAGAGCGATGAAAGAACCCAACTACAATAAGCTGGAGAATCTTATCAATCGACTCGTTGATGATCATATTAAAGATGGTCAGTTAAATAACTGTCCTCTCACATTTAAACAGATTGAGACGATTAAAAAATCATTCCTCAATATTCTTGTTGGTGTTTACCACACCCGTATTGAATATCCTGAAGACAAAAAAAGTGGTGAGGAAAAAAATAAACAGACTCCTAAAGAAGACGTAAAAGAGGCGATTGAAAAAGGTACGTCCTTGTAATGTCTATGTTTGAAACTGAACTAAAGCACTATCTTCAGTTTATTAAACTCGAAAAAGGACTTGCCGAAAACTCCTCTGAATCTTACGAAAATGATTTAAAGCGCTATTTAAAGTTTGTATCAAGAGAGCTCAAAATCAACAGTTTAAGCGGCATTACGCTTCAGCACATCGAAAAATATCTTGATGAATTAACCGAGCTGGAACTGGCTGTGTCAACCATTGCCAGGAATATATCGAGTATTCGAAGTTTTCATGAGTTTGCTGTTGTTGAACAAATAGCAGAAGCCAATCCCGCTGAACTAATTGATCTGCCCAAAAAGGCCCAAAAACTCCCTGAAGTCTTAAATGCTGTTGAGGTAGAAGCCATTATAGATGCTGCCGACAGAACAACAAATGCGGGAATAAGAGACGCAGCAATTTTGGAAACATTGTACGCAAGCGGAATGCGGGTAAGCGAACTTACAGACCTTGAAATGGACCGCCTGTTTTTTGAAATTGGCTTTATCAGAGTGATTGGTAAAGGGAATAAGGAACGACTTGTACCGGTTGGGGAAATTGCCCAAACAGCTATTGAACACTACATTGAAACGGCCAGAAAAGAGTTCATCAACAAAAAATTACCCGGTAAATCCAAAAACAAGCTATTTCTGAATCAACGTGGTGGACCATTAACTCGAATGAGCGTATGGAATATTGTTAATAAGTACGCAATGAAAGCAGACATCAAAAAAAACGTTTATCCGCATATTTTCCGCCACTCGTTTGCTACTCACCTTTTGGAAGGAGGGGCAGATCTCAGGGCCGTGCAGGAGATGTTGGGGCACACTTCAATTTTGACAACTGAAATCTATACTCATGTTGATCGATCACTGCTACATCAAATTCATAAGGAGTTTCATCCAAGAGCCTGATGAATCATAATTTCATATTGTGATAATGTGAGCTTTAAAGAATTTTTATTACTCTTTAGTCACTTCAACTCACATCATTCAATTATGAAAACTTCAAAACTTGGGCAATCCGATCTCTACGTCAGTCAAATAAGTTTTGGGTGTATGTCTCTCACTAAAGATACTACAGGCAATCAGAAGCTTATCAGAGCGGCTTATGAAAGTGGTATAAATCTGTTTGATACGGCCGATCGATACGATCACGGTTGGAATGAAAAAATTTTGGGTGAAGCGGTTAAAGATTTTCGAAGTGAAATCTATCTAGCTACAAAAGTGGGGCATCAATTTTCTGATGATGGTACAGGGTGGAAATGGGCGCCCTCTAAACAACATATACTTAGTGCAGTAGATCAAAGTTTATCGCGCTTACAAACTGATTATATAGACCTCTACCAGCTTCATGGAGGTACAATTGAAGATCCTATCGATGATATTATCGAAGCGTTTGAAAAATTGGTTGAACTTGGAAAAATCAGGTGTTACGGCATCTCTTCAATTAGACCAAATGTCATCCGTAAATATGTTGAAAAATCATCCATCAGCAGTGTGATGATGCAATATAGTTTACTTGACAGAAGACCCGAAGAAGTGTGTCTTGCACTAATGAAAGAGAACAGTATCGGAGTACTTGCAAGAGGCACACTAGCAAAAGGAATTTTGGCAGATAAACCTCCAATCGAAACGTTGGGGTACAGCCACGATGATGTTTCAGACTTACAAAATCAGCTAAAAAATAAGATGTCTCCTATTGCAGGAGCTCTCCATTTTGTATTGGAAAATAGTGCAATAACATCTGCTGTAGTTGGAATGAAAAATCTTGACCAGCTGGAAGGTGTGATTAAAGGCTATAATTCTGAAGTGAGTCCTGGCGTATTGGATGAGCTAAAGAGTGTACTTGATCCGGCCGTCTATACAGATCACCGCTAACAGTCTGATCTATAGTTCAGATTTTTCGCCAATCTCTTTTGAACTGTATTCCGACGGAGGTTTTGCATTCAATAGACTAGGGAAAATTATAGCAAGTGAATTTTTTCTATCATCGACAAGTAACTCACCTTTAATCTGTTTAGTCAACGAACGGATGAGCTTGATACCCAGATCCTCATTATGATTCCAGTCAAAAGCAATCTCAGGAAAGTTTCCGCTTTCTCGCACAACAACATAAAACACTTTTTGATCCGTGTATAAATCTATGTTGACAGTAGATGTCTTATTATTCTGATATGATTTCTCAAACACCCGGCTCATAACCTCATTTATGACCATGCAAACCGGCACTGCGCGTTCAACATCTAGTATGAGATCTTCAGAATTAACATTTATTTCGGTTCCGTTTTTTGCGTGTCGATAATCCTGATTTAATCGGTTTGAAAGCTTGATTACATATGAGTTCAGATTTAGTGTTCTAAACGTACCTGCCTGAGACATCAGCTCATGGATCAAGGATATAGATCTAATCCTAGACTTGGAGTCTCTTATCGTATCAACCAAATGGTCGTCTCCCGTTCGTTTCAGCTGAAGCTCAAAAAGTGCCAGTATAATCGACAAGTTGTTCTTCACCCTTCCGTGAATCTCCTGCAACAGTAAATCTTTCTCTGAAACAGCTTCTTCTAACTGTTTTTCTCTTGTTTGAAGTGCAAAAGTTTTTTCATCCACTTCTGTTTGCAGAATCTGGTTCCATGAAGAGACAAGATATATACCTGATAAGCCTACCGTCAAAATAATTCCGAGTGAAATCCAAAATATAAGCTCATACGACTCTGTTGCTTGAATCACACGCTCAGCTAGCATAAAGTCAGTATTCACAAGGGCCTGATTTATGCTCTGATTTCCTAAAACACGCCCCCCAATTACAAAGAGAGAGACAACCACCACCACACTGGCGATAGCACTATAAACCCAACCAATTGTGACATTGTGTTTTGGTGCAGGTATAAGAAATTTATTTCGGAGTTCAATCACCTTCGGAGTTAACAAGAAGAGAATTGGGGCCAAAATAAGTATCGACTGAAAAAATGCTCCTGTCCACCATCCATTCCATATTTTGACGGTAAAAGCCGGGGATATACCCTGCTGTAGACTCCAAACAAACGAACCCAAAGAACTAGCCATTGCAGCAATTAATGAGACAATCACAAAAATTGCCACACTTTTCAGATCTCTCAAGTCAATTCGGGCAGGTACACAATTGTAGGCCAGTGCATAAATTCCCAGCCCAAGTACAAATGAAAATGCAAAGAGCAATGCCCAGTAAACCGGCATATTAGCAGAAAAAGCAATTACAAAAGAGGATAAAAAAACGGGTATGAATCCCCACTCAAAACCTAGCCAAAACAAAAGTAAAGTCCCTATTATGAGCGGTGGGTAGAAAAGAAAAAAGCGTTGAATGTTTACAATGTCTACATTTGCAGAAACCCAGCTTTGGGGTAGCATGACCAGAACAGAGTATATAGATACACCTATTAATATCATCCATGACAACAAAACAACGATAGTTCTGAGATCTTTTAATCCGATAAAGTTTAAGACATCATCTAAACCGACCGGTTGCCATGCCTGAATATTTTCCGTGTTTTCCTTGCTTGTTGTTCCCATATCACCTTGAGTTATTATGCTCACCTAATATATTAGAAAATTTTAATTATTCAGTCACACTGTCTAAAATCTAATCAAGTATTTGACGCCTGTGGAACATTCCTTTGTCAACTTTGCTTTGGTAGTGCAAATCTTATAAAAAATATCCATGAATCAAATTAATAAACGGCCACTTTTAATCTTTTTATCTCTAGCGTCAACAGTACTGGTTGGATGGATTATTTTCATGACTTCCAACGACTTGTTGAGTTTATTTATTGACAATTGGTTTATGACGGTCACCATGATTGTTGGATCGTTCATTGCAGGGGCAAGCTCTGAAGGCGGGGGTGCAATTGCATATCCGGCAATGACACTTCTTTTCAATATAGAACCTAGTGTGGCCCGAAATTTCAGCTTCGCCATTCAAAGCTTTGGAATGACATTTGCCGCAATCTGGATCTTCTTATCAAAAATAAAAATTGAAATAAACTACCTGCTTCTGGCGGGATTGGGTGGGTTTGTGGGAATCATTTTAGGAACACTCTACATCGCGCCACTTGTGCAACCGGCATACGCTAAAATGATGTTTGTATCATTCTGGCTTAGTTTTGGAATTGCTTTGTGGTATGTAAACTTTACCAATAGCAAAAAGGAGAGCGTCGATTCATTGCCAAATTTTACTAACTATCAAAAGATCGAGCTTATCTTAGTTGGGGTATTTGGCGGTGTATTCAGTTCTATTTTGGGAAATGGTCTTGACATATGCACTTTTGCATTTGTTGTGCTTAAATATGGGCTCTCCGAAAAAATTGCCACTCCAACATCCGTCATTTTAATGGCATCAAATGCTATAGTTGGATTTGCAATGCATTCACTTGTTTTAAACACAATGCAGCCTGAAGCTATTAACTATCTGTTAGTTTGTATTCCCGTGGTCATTTTTGGAGCGCCATTGGGTGCGTTCGTGATCAATAAGATTGGCAGAAAAACAATCGCGATGACGTTGATAGTCATTATTGTGGTGCAATTCTTTACTGCACTCTATATTATAAGGCCCGACTCCACACTTAGCCTCTTTTCTCTTGGTATTAGTATTGCCGGGTTATTGCTATTTTTCGTTTTGACTCGATTTAGAAAAGACTCCATATCATCGATATAGCGATAATAATCACCATAATAGAAAACCCAAGCTGCACTTTGCTACCTTTTACATTTTGATTTAATTTCACTCCCAGTATTCCTCCTGCAAAAGCTCCCATTATTAGAGGCAGACTAGTTCCAAAATCCACAAAACCAATTGTATAGTCTGTTATACCGGCAAGTCCATCAGTAAAAAAGGCGTACTGCATCCAACCGGAAAATGATATCAACACAATTGCGAGTGACGACATGCTCACCGTTTTACCAATTGGTATTCGATACAGTAAGTTCATTACCGGTACCAATACAATACCACCACCAACCCCGGCAAGTGAAGCAACCAATCCTCCCAGAAACCCTGCAATTATCATTTTGAAAGCCGTGAGCTTACCCGGCTGAACTTGTAAGGTCACAGTTGATTGACTTTTTCTGTAAAAAAGAATCGCAACAAATACCAACATCATCACAAAAAGAGAGACAAAAACATCTTCAGTATAATATGGGGAGGTCACGATTGTTTTACCGAAATAGACCCCAAATGCGCCAAACACACCAAGCATAATGCCCTCTTTCCAGTAAAAATTGCGCTCTGATCTCTGTTGAATTGAACTACTTACTGCAGCAGTAAATGTACAGAAAAGCGCAGTTCCAACCGTCCACGAAACTGGAGATTCAACACCAAATCCGGTAAATAGAAAGTATAGAATAGGTGAAAAAATGAGTCCGCCCCCTACCCCAAAAAATCCTGCTGTGACTCCGGCAACAATTCCGAGCAGTATGAGGAGAATAAACATCACTAAACGTGTATTTTACCGACTAAATAGGTGACGGCATTACCCCCTATCTCAACCCTTTCTCCTTTTAGTTTGCAGTAAATATCACCGCCTCTCTTAGAAATCTGCTTTGCCCTCAGATCTTTTTCCCCTAAACGTTTTGCCCAAAATGGAGTCAATACTGTGTGTGCTGAACCTGTAACAGGGTCTTCAGGCACTCCCACTCCAGGTGCGAAAAACCGACTCACAAAGTCAATGCCATTTTGATCAGAAGGAGCCGTCACAATTACTCCCCTTACTTCCATTTTTTTAAGAATCAGTAAATCAGGATTCATCGATTGAACCATCTCCTCATCCTGAACAAGAACCAGCAGATCTGTATTAACTCCTGCATAAATCGGTATCACACCCAATGCTTCAGGAATCAGTTTTGGTACAGGAATCGGGTCTGGCGGATTTGATGGAAAGTCCATCCAATAACAATCATCTCTTTTCTCTACATACAAAAGACCACTGTTGGAATGGAAAAGGATGCGGTCTCCATCAAAATTTAAATGTTCGTAAAGTACGTGAGCAGTTGCCAGAGTAGCATGGCCGCATAAATCAACTTCTGTTTCCGGCGTGAACCATCTGATTCTATATGAACCATCCCCCTCCTTCACAAAAAAGGAGGTCTCAGACAAATTGTTTTCTGCTGCAATTTTCTGCATCAGTGAATCATCAATCCACTTTTTTAAAGGAACTACTGCTGCAGGATTTCCCGAAAAAACATCTTTAGTAAAAGCATCAACCTGATAAATATCCATATCATCTATTTTTTAAAAGGTAATGAATTGACCAATCGAATTCATTCATGCATAGAGAAACTTAATTCATTGGATTTATGGTTCTGTTTTCGCTTAAAGATCACGACCTTAACAGTATGATGAACAAACTGGATCTATATCCCGAAAACGCCCTTCAAAAAGTCGGCTTTGAGTCGATAAGAAATGCTACGCTTAAAAAACGCTATACCCCCTACGGCCGCGAACTCATTGAAGAGCTAACTCCATCTACCTCAGCTGAAGCGGTTAATAAGGAAATAGATAAATCCTCTGAATGGATCCATATTCTGCAGAGTGGGTTGAACCACCCTCTTACCACTCTTGATGATATTCGTGACATTCTGAAAGAAAGCAGGCCTATAGGTTCTGTTCTTCCCCTCGAGTTTTTTCCTATCATTTTTGATAATGCCAGATCAGCAAGAATCATTAAGCACTTTTTTGATCGGGCAGAAAAGGAGTATCCAAATCTTCAAAAAATTGTAGATCGGCTCGTCAATCAGAAACCCCTTGAAGATGCTATACTAAAAGTAGTTACCGATCGCGGAGAACTTCGGGATGACGCCAGCCCGGAACTGCGAAGAATCAGAAACCAGCTCAACAGAGAGAGAAGTAAGCTTCGTAACACTATTCAGCAGGTAATGAAGAGAGCCGCCAAAGATGGCATGACATCTGATGAAGGTGCTACCATCCGAAACGGACGCATGGTAATTCCCATTCAGGCCGAGTTCAAAAGAAAACTTGATGGATTTATTCAGGATGTCTCTTCAAGCGGACAAACCGTCTATATTGAGCCTGTTCAGGCTCTTCATATAAACAACGAAATTCGACAGCTCGAGTCTGAAGAACAACGGGAGATTGATCGAATCATAAGAGCACTGACGGCAGAAGTAAAAAAATATCACGACTCACTGTTATTGAACTGTACCCTAATCGGTGAACTTGATGCCATTCACTGCAAAGTCTCTCTCGGCCTTGATCTGGACGGTGTGTTACCACAGGTTGAACCGGGATTAAATCTCAAACTAATCAATGCCCGCAATCCGAATCTGCTGCTTAAACACAGAGTTGAGAAAATTTCTGAACCCGTTGTTCCTCTAAATTTAGAGTTAAATGGTAAAGAGCAGGCATTGGTCATAACGGGACCCAATGCAGGTGGAAAATCCGTTGCCATGAAAACACTCGGGGTTATTAATCTGATGGTTCAGTGCGGTTATCCCGTTCCTGTTCAACCCGATTCTGTACTGCCCGTGATTAGTGGACTGTTTGTTGATATTGGGGATGATCAATCCATAGAAAATGATTTGAGCACCTTCTCATCCCGATTAAACTGGATGAAAAATACGCTGGCAAATATAAAGCCCGGAGCTCTTGTATTGATTGATGAGGCAGGTGCGGGTACCGATCCTGAAGAGGGCGGAGCTCTGTTCCAGGCATTTGTTGAAGAGGTTATTAAAAATGGCGCCAGAGCAATTGTTACAACTCACCACGGCTCACTAAAAGTGTTTGCACACGAACATAAGCTGGTTGTAAATGGAGCGATGGAGTTTAATCAGGAGAGCCTCTCTCCTACATATCGATTTAAGAAAGGAGTGCCCGGGAGCAGTTATGCGTTTGAAATTGCCGACCGTATGGAGCTTCATCCTGATGTGATGAAGCGTGCCAGGAGTCTTCTTGGCGAACAGCGTGATAAGATGGGAGAGTTGCTGGTGAATCTTGAACGTCAGATGCAGGAGTCGGAAGAGATTCAGGCCGAAACCAAAAAGCGACTTTATGAGATTGAGAAAAGAGAGAAAGTATATTTAGATAAAGCTTCCAATTTTGAGAATAAGAGGAAAAAGATTCTCGAACGTGCCTATAAAGATGCTGAAGAGATCATGAAAGGCGCCAATAAGAGAATCGAAGAAGCGGTTGAAAAAATAGCTCAGGCCGGTGTTGAGGATAAAGCAAAAATCAAGGAGGCACGGTCTGACATTCGTGATGCTAAAAAAGAGATCCATTCAAATAAAAAGGAATTCGAACAAGAAGAAGAAAAACCATTCCGAAGTGATGAACTCCCTCAAAAAGGCGATTATGTTTTGATTGGCGACAGCGATACATCGGGGGAACTGGTTGAACTCTCCGGTAACAACGCCACCGTACTCGTAAACGGCATGAAGGTTAAATCGAAGCTGAACAAACTGGTAAAAACGAATCCACCCAAAAAAGAAAAATCAGCTTCAAAAAGGCGTTCTTATGGGGGGTCAGAACACCTCGATTTTTCAGTTCAGCCACGCCTTGACCTCCGTGGAAAACGTGGTGACGAAGCCGTAAAAGAGCTTACTTTATATCTTGACAAAGCACTGACAAGAGGTTTACAAGAGGTCGAAATCATTCACGGTAAAGGCGAGGGAATCCTGCAAAAGCTGGTGAATGAATATTTGGAACAACGAAAAGAAGTAAAAGAGTTTGACATCGCTCCCTGGGAAAGTGGCGGCAGTGGATGTACGGTGGTTAAACTATAACGAACTATCTAAAATGATCTACAAATTACTCACAACCTTCTTGGTTCTTTTATTTACTACTGAAATCCTCCAGGCTCAGCTCATCTCCTGGCGTGACTTAATCGATGGCGACCTCCCACAACCCACTGAAAGAATTTATTACGGTGCTGATTCTCTTCAGTTCGGCGACCTCTGGCTGCCGGATGATGAACCTCATACAACGGTTATTCTGATCCACGGAGGATGCTGGTTCGATATTTATCCCGGGGTTGAAATTATGAATTACATGGCTGAAGCTCTCCGAAGGAATGGGTTTGCCGTCTGGAATATTGAATACCGGCGATTGGGCCATGATGGTGGAGGGTATCCCGGCACGTTTCAGGATGCTGCAATTGGTGCTGACTATCTAAGGGAAATTGCAGGTAAATTCTATCTTAATCTGAACCGAGTCATTGCTTCAGGCCACTCTGCCGGCGGTCATTTGGCAACCTGGCTGGCAGCGAAAAAAAACCTGCCTGATAGCAGTCCGCTTTACGGTGAAAATCTGATTAATATTCATGCCGTCATCTCCCTTGCGGGAATCAACGATCTGGAACGGTACGCCAGCTACGGATCATCTTCCTGTGGTGAGAACACTGTTGAGCGCCTTATTGATCTCGAAGGCCGTGGTGAAAATGCTTTTCTCGACACATCTCCGGTAAACTTATTGCCATTGGGTGTTCCATTTGTCGAAGTAACTGCAGCTTTCGATGCGCCGGTCCCACCATTTTTCGGTAATCATTTTGTAAATGCAGCCAAAGAGGCCGGTGATGATGCCACGCTTCTACTCCAACCAAAAGCCGGACATTTTGAGATGATTACTCCGTGGAGTGATGAATGGGAAGAGGTTTTAGAATTATTCCAAACTATACTCGATTGATACTTAAAATCTCAAATGAATTAAATGCCGCTCTTTATTTGGTGAAATGATAATAATCAACAGGTTACCGTAGTCTGACTCGTCAAATTTGTTGATGAAATGCTCTTCACCTAATAGTGCATTTGCAAATGTAGGAGTCGAATTAGAGTGACCCGACACAAGAACGGTTTGCCCACGGTGTCTCTGAATCCACCCTGCAACAACGTCTCCCGGATTTCGATGATCATACTCCTGAATTGTAAGTTGATGCCGTTCAGAAATAGGGCGGGCAGTTTCCATGGTTCGGATGAGCGGGGTAGAATAAACTGCATCGAATTTAACCTTCTCAAGCATAAGATCAAGCTGAGCCACCCTCTCATACCCCTCCTCAGAAAGCTCAGGGTTGTAACTGTCATCCACTTTTTCGGCATGACGAACCAATACAAACGTGGTAGTTCCATCAGTTAGTTGTTGAGAAATGGCATC
>SKGY01000236.1 GCA_007117235.1 Balneolaceae bacterium | reverse complement strand
TGAGCAACAGGGACCTCCTACAGGTGCTCCGGTAAATATTGAAATCTCCGGAGAAAATTTTGATGAAATTTCGCGGATCACGGAAGAGATCTATCAAAAGCTGATTGAGGCGTCCGCTACTCAGGCTGTTCCAGGTCTGGTTGATGTGCGTAATAACATAAGTGGAGGCTTGCCGGAGTATCGCATTCTGGTTGACTATGAGAGAGCCAGTCGTTTTGGCCTTTCAATGGCAGATATTGCACAGACAATCAGAGTAGCTAATAATGGATTGGAAGCAAGTAAATGGCGTGATGGTGAAGATGAGTACGATATTGTTGTTCGGCTTCGCCCGGAAGATAGACAAGACCTTGAGAGTTTAAGAAACTTGAATATTGTGACTCAAACCGGAGCCAGAATTCCATTAGTATCAGTTGCCACTTTCGAAGAAGGGGTTGGGTTAGGGTCTATTACGAGACTGAACTTACAGCGAACCGCGACAATTGAAGGACAAGCCGCACCCGGATTTAGTGGTCCGGAAGTGTTGGCGGCAACACAGCAGTTGCTTGCTGATTATCGCGAAAGCCTGCCACCGGGATATTCAATGGAATACACAGGAGAAAGTGAAGATCAGGAAGAAGCATTCGGGTTTTTGACAACTGCACTGCTTGTTGGATTTGCCCTTATTTTCCTTGTGATGCTTGCTAAATTTAATAATATCGTATCTCCAATTATAATTATGACAGCAGTTGGTCTCAGTTTGATAGGTGTACTTCTTGGCTTAATCCTCACTCGCACTCCATTCGGATTAATGACCTTTATAGGCATCATTTCATTAGCCGGTATTGTTTGCGTGAACAATATCGTATTGCTGGATTATGTGAAGCAACTTACTGAAAAAGGGATGCAGAAGAAGAATGCAATCATCGAAGCGGGTTTGATTCGTTTTCGACCGGTAATTCTAACAGCATTAACTACCATTTTGGGATTAGCTCCGCTGACATTTGGCATCAACGTAGATTTTGTTGGCTTGTTTGCAAACTTCGATCCTAATTTTCAGATAGGATCAGAGAGTACGGCATTCTGGGGACCGATGGGCATTGCAATTATAAGCGGTCTTACATTCGCAACATTTCTCACACTTGTTGTAGTGCCCGTGCTTTATTCTGCATTCGACTCTTTAGCAAACAGAATTTCTTCTTTAAAGTGATAAAATTTTCGAGAAAAAGTATCTGACTTCTTTGTCGAAAACTGTCAGAGTGTTTTCTTATTTTTTCATAAAAACGAAAAAGGATCTATTATCGTGATACAAAGACCACAGTCCCTCTACCTTGCATTAGTATTTATTTTAAACATGGCAGTTTTCTTTACCCCACTTTACAGGCATGCTATGGCTGACCCCGCTGCGTGGATTGGTTTGGGATTTGCCATTACTCTTACACTGGCTGCTATGACAGGACTTATTTCAATATTTCTCTATAAAAATAGGACAAATCAACTGAAGTTGGTGAAAGCGGGCACGTATATGCACATCGTTGCATTGGGCTTTGCAGCAGGTGTACTTTTCTCTTTGGGTGGATTTGGTACATTTCTCTTGAAAGAAGTATTGTCAACCGGATTAATAGTGCTTGTGCTTATACTATTTTGGCTTGCCGGAAGCTCAATAAAAAAAGATGAAGAGCTGGTCAAATCAATGGATCGCATCCGCTAATATATTTGAACACATCGAACCCTCAGGAAATACCGCTGCTAAAAGTTGTACTGCTTCTGGTGGCGGGATTGCTCACATTCGGCTTTGCTCCGATTTTTGTCCGGTTTGCTACAGATATTGAACCGCTCGCGCTCTCTTCAATGCGCACCGGTTTTGCTGTCTTGATGCTATTGCCGTTTTGGCTTCCAAAGCGAACCCCTCTTAAGCAGCTTAGAGAGGTTGGTATAAAAAATTACTTGTTGATTGCTGCAGGCGTGAGTCTTGGTTTACACTTCACATTTTGGATAGGCTCAATTCACTACACATCAGTTGCATCTGCTTCAGTTTTGGTTACAATGCATCCGGTTATGCTCATTCTGGCCGAGCGGTTACTTTTTAAAAAGAACTTTAGACCACTAGTCTGGATAGGTGTATTTGTTGCATTTGGGGGGTCAATGCTTTTAGGGTTGGCAGATGAAAGTAGCATGGATCAATTTCCGAATGCTCTTTTTGGAAATAGTCTGGCATTTATGGCTGCAGTAATTTTTGTTGTCTATTTCTTACTTGGCAGACGAATACGACAACAAACTGAATGGATCGACTATGTCTTTTACGTCTATCTCTACGCCACCATTACTTGTACAATTTTAACAATTATTTGGGTAGGTGGTATTCCTCATATATCGCTTACCGGAATGTGGGTTGGAATTGCTCTTGCGGCCGGTCCAACGGTATTAGGACACGGGGCAATGAACTATGCAGTGAAATATATTTCACCTACGCTGCTGTCTACATTGGTGCTATCTGAGGCTGTTATAGCAGCTATTCTGGCAATAATTATTTTTGGTGAAATTCCGTCATCAATATCATTTTTTGCAATGTTGATCATAATTATTGGGGTAGGTCTTACGTGGTCGAAAAGAGTAACTCATCGCAATAAAAAACCTATCTGACAAAGCATTAGTATTTTTAAATAAAAGCCGTCTTATTTGCTCGAACTGATGAATTGAACTAATTTGAAGAAATAAATAATTGATTTAGCAAAAATTAAGACTTGTGAATTTGGCGCTAACAACTGAGCGCCAATTACTTGTTCTATTATAAGAGTTAAACGATTTAAGAGATTAGAACGTTAAGTCTAGAGTTAATTACCCTAGATATGTAAGAAAATAGCTTTAGAACCAATAAGAGAGCTATAATTAAACAGGAATTAACCTGTAATATATGCACATAAAAAGGCTACAAATTTCATGGATTGGACAGGTGCAGAAAGTAATTATTTTTTCTGCATTTATAACAATCCTAGCAGCAGGATGTTCATTTCAGGAAAGTAGTTTATCGGAGAGTGAGCTATCGGAACAAATAGGGCCGATTACAGAAATAGAACCTGTTAAACGAGACTTTGCTGAAATCAAGCATAGTGGGGTTCTGCGCATGATAACTCACTACAGTTCCAATACTTACTTCTTGAATCAAGGCATAGAGGTGGGTTTCGAATATGAATTGGTAAGGGAGTTCGCCAGAGAGAATGATTTAGCACTGGAAGTTATCATAGTAGGTGCAGACGAAAATCCTTTTGATCTGCTTAATAGTGGTGTTGGTGATGTTATAGCCGCTAACTACACGATTACTCCGGAAAGGAGAGAAGTAGCTAATTTTACAAGGCCATATAATCTTGTTGATCAAATTTTGGTCTACTCAACCGAAATTAGCCCTTATCCAGTCACACTTGAGGAGCTTTATCAATCCGGAATTCCGGTTTCAGTAAGAAGAAATAGCTCTTACTTTCAGAGACTGAATGAGTTAAATAACGAGTATGACTTCGATATTCAGATCAACATTTTGTCAGATGGCTTAGATACTGAAGCATCTCTTGTTCAGGTTGCTGAAGGTGAAATATTAGCCACTGTTGCTGATGACAATATGTTTGATGCGGCTAATCGCTATATGGATGGACTAATTCCTGGTCCGATAATTTCAGAAAAAGATACAATCGCTTGGGTTATTAGAAATAACGCCCCGGATCTTGAATCACGTATGAATCGTTTTATGTATAAGCATTTTCGATTTACAGAAGACAGAGACAGACCTCGCCGTTCCACATTTCTAAATGTTCTTAGAAGAAAATACTTTGAAGAGAGCAGGCAAATTGCAGAGTACTACAACCCTGAGTGGCAGTTCCAGACAATTGGTATCATCTCCCCTTTTGACGACATCGTTAAATCCGTTGCAGATTCTTTAGATCTGGACTGGTTGATGCTAACCGCAATGATTGCTCAGGAGTCAAGCTTTAACCCGAACAGTAAAAGCTGGGCGGGTGCAGTTGGATTGATGCAGGTTATTCCCCGCTTCTCTATAATCAGCTATGATGATTTATATGATCCGGTTAAGAACATTAAGGAAGGTGCAAGAATAATCAGAGAGCATTTACATCACTACTCCTATCTGGATAAGGAGAACCAATGGGCGCTTGCGCTTGCCACATATAACGTTGGTTTAGGTCATATGGCTGATGCCAGAAGATTGGCTATTGATCATAATAAAAATCCAAATGAGTGGGAAAATGTAGCAGATGCACTTCTGAAATTGATGCAGAGAAGGTATCATCAAGATGCCAGATATGGGTTTGCCCGCGGTATTGAACCGGTTCAATATGTGAAGGAGATCAAGAATAGGTATAGAACTTATGAGGCCATTATAGCACTTGCTGAAAATCAGCAACGATCAGGTATGACGAACTTGACGAGTCCCGAGTTTACTCGGTTGCCTTAATAATTAATAGAGTGAGATCATCTTGAAAATTCCGGTCTGTGTATTGATTTACATCAGCTTCAATCTCTTTTAAAATCAGAGAAGCTTTTTTCTTTCGATGAGTTAAAATGCACGACTTCAGCCTCTCTTCTCCATACTCTTCGATACCCTTTGGGTCAAATGCTTCATTTACCCCATCTGTATAGCATACAAGCAGATCCCCGGGATTTAATTTAATATCAGTTTGAACATAGGGTGATATCGTTTGCATTGCACCCAATAGCAGTCCACCTTCGTCTAACTCTTCGAACTCAGAACTATCACTCCTTAGTAGTAAAGGAGGATTATGACCTGCATTTACATATTGGAAAATACTATGTTCATTCATGTACTTTCCCCAGAAAAAGGTGATGAATTTATCACTCGGTGTATTTTTGAAAAGTAAATCATTGATACGCTCAGTAGCCTCCGACAGTGTAATATCAACCGGTAAAAGGATATGTAACATCGACTGCAAATTTGCCATCAGAAGTGCAGCTGGAACACCTTTTCCGGTTACATCGGCAATTGCAAATATAGTACCATTATCCGGAGTTTTAGCAATATCAAAATAGTCACCACCCACCTCACGAGACGATATTGTCTGTGCCGCCAAATCTATTCCTTGTACTTCAGGTATTGGATTGGGTAGTAATCCCCTTTGAATAGATTTAGCAATAGCCAACTCTTCCTCTATTCTCTCTTTATCAATTCGCTCTTCAAGAAAATAGGTTTTTTGAATTGAATTGACGGCTAAATTCGCTAATGATTTTAAAAAGTTGAAATCACTTTCGGCAAATGGTTCACCATTTGCCCGTTCACCAACGGCGATTACCGCTGCATGTTCGCCCTGAACAGAAATTCCAACCAAATGCGAAATTTTGTTCAATTTTATGAAGCTATGTTTTTCTTTGAACTGATCGTTCGGTTTAAACACATCTACAGGGCAATCCTTAAAAATATCTTCAATTTCTGTATTAGTAGGATTTTTCACCAATCCGCTTGAAGCCAGTATCTTTGCTGATTCAGGTGTTTTATATATCAGAAAAAACGTTCGTACAAACAGCTGTCCAAGTAGTGCGAATTTAAAAATACGGGCAATTTTTTCACGATCAGTAAGAAGGTTAAACTCCTTTGATAAGTCCAACAGCGTATTTAGCTCGTGAATCCGTCTGTCGAGTTTTCTATTTGTTAGCTTTAATTCATCAAAAAGCTCAGAGTTGAAAATGGCCACTGAGGTGATAATTGTAAGACTTTCAACAAATTCCAGCTCCCTGTCTAAATATGGCTGGCCGTTTGCCTTACCACCGATAAATAAAAATCCAATATGATGATCGCTTGTACGAAGCGGAAAGAATACACTATTCTCTTTGTTCCCCGTTAATTGGGGTAACTCGTCTTCAAAGTCTCGGTAAAAAAAGTGCGAACAATCTTTCTCCTCAGCATTTAATGAAATTGCGAGTGTATCGCCTTCACTTAACCCCTTTAAACCCTTTGCTTTTTCAATCCGGTAATTGTCCGA
>SKGY01000186.1 GCA_007117235.1 Balneolaceae bacterium | reverse complement strand
GAAGTTTATGTGACCGACGATGGCGCTGAGACAGACCTCGATCTTGGGCACTATGAAAGATTTTTAGGGGTGAAAACATCTCAGGACAATAACGTAACAACGGGACGTGTCTATTTTGATGTAATCACCAAAGAGAGGAAAGGAGAATATCTTGGTAAAACCGTTCAGGTAATTCCTCATATCACGGACGAAATTAAATCTCACGTACTCAAATTAGGTGAGTCTGGCGAGTATGATGTGGTAATTACTGAGATTGGTGGTACTGTGGGTGATATCGAGAGTTTGCCATACATCGAGGCGATGAGGCAGCTCAGGTACGATGTTGGCAGAAAAAATGCTTTGTCAATACACCTGACGCTTGTGCCATATCTTGCTGCGGCGGGTGAGCTAAAAACAAAACCAACTCAGCATTCAGTAAAGACTCTCTCAGAAAGTGGGCTTAGTCCTGATATTCTGGTTTGCCGCTCAGAGCATAACCTTGATGATTCCATCCGATCAAAAATTGCACAGTTCTGTAATGTCGACCTTGAAGATGTTATAGCTTCACTGGATGCGCAAAGTATTTATGAAGTGCCACTGCTGATGCAAAAAGAGGGATTGGATACCCGGGTTATTCAAAAGTTAGGTCTGCCCGAAAAAAATGCAGATCTATCACAGTGGATAGAGTTTGTTGAACGGGTTAAAAACCCTGAAAAACAGGTTGATATTGCACTTGTTGGTAAATATGTAGAGCACCATGATGCGTATAAATCCATTGTTGAAGCCCTTATACATGCCGGAGCTTCGAACAATGCAGGTGTAAATATTCGATGGATTCAATCTGATTATATCACTGATTCAAATGTGGAGTCGAAATTGAAAGGCGCATCAGGTGTGCTGGTTGCTCCGGGTTTTGGTGGTCGTGGAATTGAAGGTAAGCTTGCAGCTGTAAAATATGCGAGAACCAATGGCATTCCATTTTTTGGAATCTGTTTAGGCATGCAGTGTGCAGTTATCGAATTTGCCAGAAACTGCGCAGATATGGAAGGGGCAAACAGCACTGAATTTGACGAGAGCACACCTTTTCCGGTTATTGAATTTATGCCGGATCAGCTTAATATAAAGGATAAAGGCGGTACAATGCGTCTTGGCAGGTATGCCTGTAAACTCACTGAAAACACAAATGCTGCCAGAGCATATCAATCAGGGACCATTGATGAACGGCACCGTCACAGATTTGAGCTGAATAATGCACATCGAGACGAACTTGTTAATAAAGGATTAACGGTTTCCGGTATCAATGAGGAGAGAGATCTTGTTGAAATCATTGAGATAGAATCACACCCATGGTTTGTAGGTGTTCAGTTTCATCCGGAATTGAGAAGTACCGTTTATGAACCGCATCCTCTGTTTGTATCATTTGTGGAAGCATCACTAAATAAGCAGGAGAATCTTACAGGTGAAATATTCGACGCATCCATAAAGTGAGCGAATTTGACATCTATTCGGGAAAAGTCAGGGTTCGCAGTTGTGGGTTGATAAAACGCAACGAAGAACTTTTGCTTGTTAAACAGTCGGTTCCCACCAAAAATCATCCTGTATGGATTCTGCCCGGTGGTGGGGTTCAATTCGCAGAAGAATCAGAAAAGGCTCTCATCAGGGAAGTTTACGAAGAAACCGGCCTGAATATCTCACCACACCGGCTTCGGTATGTTCACGAGTTTATTCAAGGCACATTCCACTCCATTGAACTCTATTATATTTGCGATATACTGTCCGGTACAATCAAAACAGGGTCAGATCCTGAACATGATAAAAATCAACAGCTAATCATTGATGTGGCATGGCACTCCCTGAATCGTATATCACAAATTGAACTATTCCCTGAATTTTTGCGTGATGATGCTCAGAAAGGCTCTTTGTTTGATGACGTCATTTCATATTTCAAAACAGCGTAATTTTTTATCTTAACACAGCTTAAAAGTAAATTTACTAACCCAGACAACTCTCTTATGATTAGGTATCTCATCTCAATTTTGTCGCTTATAGTTATACTAACTTCGTGCTCAACAGAAAATGATGCACATCTGCTCTATAATGTAAATGGTTACACACTTCAAAATGGTGAGGTGGTAGAATTTGAAGCGATTGCATTCCGAAACGGAAAAGTTGTTGGAATTGGCTCTTCTGACGATCTGCTCGAAAATTATTCCGATTTCAACCGGATGGATGGTGGGGGCCAAACACTGCTGCCGGGATTGATTGATGCCCATGCACACGTAATGAATTTAGGTTACAGAGAGCTCGACGTGAACCTGCAGGGCATACGCACTCTTGATGAAACACTTGAAGCGATCAAAACTTATGCTGATGACAATCCCGATCTGGAGTGGATTCAGGGCAGGGGGTGGAATCAGGTACTTTGGGAAGAGAATGAGTTTCCAAGCGCTGAGGATATCGACCGGGTGGTTTCTGACAGACCCGTTTACCTGACCCGGATTGATGGCCATGCCGCTTGGGTTAACAGTAAAGCAATGGAATTAGCAGGAATTGATGACGACACGCCTGATGTACAGGGTGGTGTTGTAATCCGAGATCAAAATGGTAAAGCGACGGGTATTTTTGTTGATGCAACGATGCGCTATATCCGCGAAATAATACCTCCAAGAACAGCTCAGGAGAGTGAAATTGCTCTAAATTTAGCACTTGATGAAATATCAAAGTACGGAATTACGTCAGTTCATGATGCAAGAACGGATGCCGCAACTTGGGAGATGTATAAACAATTTGCTAATCGTGGTGATCTGAAAACACGAATTTATGCTATGATTCCCGGAACAGGCGAGATATTTGATGAGATGTCGCAAAATGGCCCAATTAACAGCTATGCTGACGATATGCTTGCACTACGCAGTGTTAAAATCTCTTCAGACGGCGCTTTGGGAAGTCGTGGCGCAGCACTAATTGAAGATTACCATGATGATCCCGGAAACAGAGGTCTTCTTTTCTTTACGCAAAATCAACTCAATGATATGCTGCTGAAAGGAGCCGCGGCCGGATTTCAGATGAATATCCACGCAATTGGAGATGCCGCTAATCTGCAGGTGCTTGATGGGTTTGAATTTGTTGTAAATGAGCTTGGTGAGCAGTCAGATCTGCGCCACAGGGTAGAACATGCTCAGGTTGTTCAGTTAGATGACATCCCACGATTTGTTGATTTAAATCTCATCGCTTCCATGCAGGCTACTCACGCTACAAGTGATATGAATATGGCAGAAGATCGTGTTGGCCCAGATCGTATTAAAGGAGCATATGCATGGCAGACATTTTTGGATCAGGGTACTGTAATTGCCAACGGTTCAGACTTTCCTGTAGAATATGTAAACCCATTCTATGGACTCTATTCTGCGGTTACCCGTCAGGATCATGAAGGTATGCCGCCGGGGGGTTGGTTTAGTGAGCAGCGAATGAGTCGTGTAGAAGCTTTGCGATCATTTACAATTGACGCTGCTTATGCTGCACACCAGGAAGATGTTCTAGGGACGCTTGAGCCCGGAAAGTGGGCAGACTTTATCATTATTGACCACGACTTTTTTGAGACAGATGCTTCTAACATCTGGCAGACAGAAGTTCTTCAGACTTGGGTGGCAGGCAAAAAAGTGTATCAAAAATAGAATATGAAAATCAGATTAGAGCAGTTAAATCCGGTTGTCGGAGATTTATCAGGCAACAAATCAAAAATCCTCAGGGCATTAAAAAGAGCCGAAAAGGACGGGATTGAACTGCTCATTCTGCCCGAACTGGTCACACTTGGTTACCCTGCTCAGGATCTGCTAGAGATGAATCATCTCAAAAACTCCTGCTTTGAAGTAAACCGTGAAATCATCTCTTCAACCGGTGATACAGCTATTCTGTTTGGAAGCATTACTCCAAATGAGAATAAATTCGGCCGGAAAATCTATAACTCTGCTCTATTGGCAAAGAGTGGTAAGTTGATCGGTGAAACTGAAAAGAATCTTTTACCAACGTATGATGTATTTGATGATCTGCGTTATTTTGAACCCTCTACTACATTTTCTTGCCTCGAGTTTGAGGGTCTCAGCCTTGGCGTTACCATTTGTGAAGACATTTGGTACAATGAAAATGAGATTCAATATCATACCTATGACGTTGATCCGGCGCATGAATTAAAAAAGTTGGGAGCCGATGTAATCATAAACATTTCTGCTTCGCCCTATACCAACTTAAAGCATGAAAATCGGGTGTCGATGCTTCGGAATCATGTGAAGCGTTTGGGATTGCCAATTTTGTACAGTAATCAGGTTGGTACACAAACAGACATCATTTTTGATGGCGATACGATGGCCATTAACACATCTGCCGAAGTAATTGCCACAACAACAGCTTTCGAAGAGTCATATACGGATGTGGTGTGGGACAAAAGCAGCCGGGATGTGATAGCTGTTAAAACAGAAAAAATGCCCGAATATCCTAAATCTAAGTCTGAGCGTCAGTTTAAGGCGATTTTGAATGGGTTAATCGACTATATCAACAAAACCGGATTTAGTAACAGTGTGGTTATTGGTTTGAGTGGTGGTATTGATTCCGCTCTAGTCTGTGCGATTGCTGTTGAGGCGCTTGGCGCAGAAAATGTAACTGCGATAACCATGCCCAGTGAATTTTCAAGTAAGGGTAGTGTCACCGATTCAAATGAGCTTGCATCAAATCTTGGAATAGAGCTGATGGAGATACCCATTAAAAATCTGTTTGATAACTACAGAGAAGCTCTTTCTCCCGCTTTTGGTGATCGTCCGTTTGATACTGCAGAAGAGAACTTGCAGAGTCGGATACGTGGATCTCTGCTGATGGCTTACTCCAATAAAATGGACAGTTTTTTGCTTACTACAGGGAATAAATCTGAATATGCCGTTGGTTATGCAACTCTTTACGGTGATATGAACGGAGCACTAGCTATTATTGGTGACCTGTATAAAACTGAAGTGTTTGAGTTGTGTGAGTGGCTGAACAGGGAATATTATCAGAAAGAGGTTATTCCATCTGAGATTATTAATAAGCCCCCCAGTGCAGAACTTCGCCCCGATCAAAAAGACAGTGACAGCCTGCCCGATTATGAGGTTTTAGACAACATTTTGTTTCAGTACATAGAACAACAAAAAAGTAAAGAAGAGATTATAGCCGGTGGTGCAAATGAAAATGTTGTGACGAAAATAATCACGCTAGTTGATACGAATGAATTTAAACGGTATCAGGCTGCTCCTATTTTGAAAATGAGCTCAAAATCGTTTGGTATCGGAAGGCGATGGCCTATCGTTCAGGGGTGGTCTGGCGAGCATTTAAAGAAAATTTGATAATTCTGTAACAATATGTTCTACAGTCACTCCTATCACTATTCAAGCCTTAAATTTTATAATATTAATCAAGCTAAGTGTAAAATTTAAATGTTATTGATCCGTTTCAGGCAAACGTTCTGATATGTCATCTTAGATTACTATTTTACCATACCAAAATATCATCTCTCAGCCACTTTATACCTGATACCTGTATGAAAACCACTATCATCTCTCTCTTACTACTCATTTCTGCTCACTCTGTTTTTGCTCAAGATCAGTCAAAACGCTCAGAAATAGAGGTTCCCGTTAAATTATTGCCATATGCAAACCCATTAACGGAGAGTCCGGAAAATGTTACCATGGCAGAAGCTCCACTTCAACTGCAGGAGCTGGATAGAGAAATTCTAAGAAAAATCTCAGATACATATCGCTTACAGGTTCTTGCCATAGACGCTCAAGTTCAGGGTGATCTGGTTCAGGCAGAGAGATATATAAATGAAGCCTTTGGTGCAATTCAAAACTTGATGGATGAGTATCCTGAAGTTCAAAGTAGCCGACGCTTTGCTGAATTGTATCGTTCTGTAATGGCAGAACATGGCGAATTTTACGGTATCACTGAAGGGAGAAGCGAAACAGAAGGTGATATTTTTGCAATCCAGGAAGAG
>SKGY01000083.1 GCA_007117235.1 Balneolaceae bacterium | reverse complement strand
CGATCGAGAAATGCTTCAAACTCTGAAGCGCGTGTAAATCCTATTAGTTGATCTAAAATATTTCCTGTATGAGGGTTTACTACAACGTAGGTTGGAAGTGCAACTGTTCCGGTAAGCTCAAATTGAAACTTTTGATTATCGGGGCCGGTTGCTCCACCATCAGTATAAAGTTTGACCTTTTCCATCTTTGCAAAACGCTCCTGAATATTCTGCAATGGAAATACAGTAGACTCCATTGCCCGGCAATTTGTGCACGTATATCCGGTAAAGTCTATGAAAATGGGCTGATTAGCCGCTATCGCTCTTTCAACGGATTCATCATAATTATCTGACCATACACTTAACGCTTCACTACCGCCTGATGTATTGATTGAACGTACTACACTTACATCCGTTGCTTGTCGAGCCGGTAACCATGCATCCCAAATCCCTAGTGACGCTCCCAACAGACCGGGCAGCAGATAAAAACTGAAAAGTATGAATGGCATTGAAACCATTAACCTTCCGGTAGTGATTGATTCCGGCTTCTTATCACCATGAAGTGAAAAGACACCGAGTATGTATAATCCTGCGAGAAAGAAGAATGTCATCCATGCTGCGATTCCGAGCGGACGCGTAATAATACCCCACTGCCAGATTATGTCGGAATTTGATAAGAATTTAACTGCTGCAGCAAGTATGATAAATCCAAGAATTACTTTGACAACGTTCATCCAGGAACCGCTCTTAGGCAGAGACTCTAAATAACCCGGAAACATGGCAAACAGAACAAAAGGACTTGCAAAAGCAGTTGAAAAGCCAAGCATACCTACTATTGGATAGAACCACTCACCCCCTGTTGTAGCGGCCAGAATAGCCCCCACAAAAGGCGCGGTACATGAAAACGATACAGCACTTATGGTAAAGCCCATAAAGAGCGTACCGACAAATCCACCACTCTCATTACTTTTTTTATTTAGCCAGTTTGTGAGCTGGTAAGGCAGCCTGAGCTCAAACATTCCAAGAAGGCTCACTCCAAAAACTACAAACATTAATCCGATGATAAGATTTACCCACGGATTTGAAGCAAATTGACTAACGCCGCTTACTCCCAAAATCAGAGCAAGTAGTGCACCAATAGCCGTAAATATAAATACGATGGATAATCCGAAAATAACAGCCTGCCCCCACCCTGTCGACCTTTTCTGATCCGCTTGATTTGAAAAATAAGATACAGTTAAAGGTATCAGCGGAAATACACACGGAGTAAGCAGTGCTGCTAATCCTGCAGTTATAGCAAGCCATAAGTATGCCCATATATTATCAGATGGCACATCAGAACTGCTTGTTAATTCAAACTCCTCATCCTGTTGTATTGCAGCTCCTGAAAAATCTTCATGCGGGTTATCAGCAACACCGGCCAAAACAACTTCCGCTTCAATCTGTTTGGTCTTAGGGGGCAGACATGATACATCATCACACACCTGATACAATACTTCGAGCTGAATTTTTTGCACTCCTTCTACTTCAGGGCTGAAGGCGACCGGAATTTTAAATTCTGCGCTGTTCGAGTGCCATCCAAGTTCTGTGTTAAAATTCGGATCGAATGCAATAACGGCTTCTGTTTCTGTAACATCACCCGCAACTGTCATCAAAGAGCTGCCAGATGAAAATGCAGTAGGGAAAGGACCTGCGTCAGGGTCATTTAGAATGGAGTAAAGATGCCAGTCACCTTCGATATTGGCTAATACGTCTACATTAAAAACTTCGCCCGCTTTAACTGTATCAGGTGATTGAGTAATCCTGTAGTCAACCGGATCAAGAAGCTGCCCATATACAAAAAATGGGGATAACACCCAGAAGGCGATCCCCATCAAAATTCCAATTTTATTCATTGGGTTTTATTTTATTATCGTTTGTTTTCACAAACGTATTTAGTCTTCTTTAACTACCCAAACTTTAACCTGCGGTTTAAGATCACCAACAAGATCAATAGTAGCTGTGTATTCGCCCAGAGCTTTAATATCCTGATCCAAAGAGATCTTTCTTCGATCAATGATAATACCTCTTTCTTCCAACGAATCAGCAACTTGTATATTGGTAACTGTTCCGTGAATTTTGTCGTCTTCACCTACTGTTACAGGGATCGTAACTGATGTAGCTTCGAGTTGCTCAGCAAGTTCTTTTGCAGCTTCAACAGAAAGCTCAGCACGAAGTGCTGCTTCTCTTTTAAGATGCTCGTACTGACGGATAGCTCCATCAGTTGCCATAGCAGCTTTGCCTTGCGGGATTAAATAATTACGTCCAAAACCGTCTTTAACATCTACTAAGTCTCCGGCTGAACCTAATTTTTCTACATCTTCTTTTAGTATAAGCTTCATTTGTATTAGCCTTTTTATCTTAGATTTTCATTTACGTAAGGAATCAGAGCCAAAAAGCGTGCTCTTTTTACAGCAGTGGACAACATTCGTTGATGTTTTGCACTTGTTCCTGTAACACGACGAGGAAGAATTCTTCCCTGGTCATTGACAAAACGCTCTAAGACGTCAGTTTGTTTGTAGTCGATATACTTAACACCTGCTTTAGTAAATTTACAATCTTTACTTTTTAGGTTTCCTTTCTTCGGGTGTGATGGATTGTTAATCATAGTGAGGCTCCTTAATTATCGTCGTCAGTTTCTATTTCTTCATCTGTTTCGCTGAATATGACAGGCAGATCACCTTTTTTGCGAAGTTCATTATATCGAATCATTTTCGCGTCATATTTGAGAGTGAGATATCTCATGATGTCATCATTAATTCTCATATTTCTCTCAACAACTGCAATAGCTTCAGCCGGAGCGTTGAAGTACATGTTTACATAGTAGCCTGTACTTTTCTTATCGATGTCATAGGCAAACTTTTTAACACCCCATTCATCAACTTCAACAACTTCACCCTTGTTGTCTTCAATTAGCTTATTTACGAAGCTTACTAATTCTGAAAAGCGATCTTCTTCGAGGACCGGATTCAGAATGTAAGTCATCTCATAGAAATCTTTCTTCATTCTGTTCTGTACTTAATCTTTGGTTGTTTTCCATTATTGGAAACAGTCATCGTGCATTATGCCGATAACAGAGCCTTCAAAGATAATAAAAGAGTGGTTCTTAAACAATGTACAGAATACAAACTCATGAAATAAAAGGGATCAACAGATGGTATAAATCCAAGCCCAATCAGGATCAGATTTTCATTAACTCTACTCTTTAATCTGTGATCAAAATCCGTATCAGACGGTGTAGAAAGATGTCAGAAGTTCAATCAATCCGGTAGTAGGAAGTACAGGCTCAATGCCGTAATAAACAGTCATCACTGCAAGCAGTATAAGCGTGAACTTGAACATTACGCCCGGTGATTTTAATGCGTACTCTTTGTGAGCTTCTTTGAAGTACATGAAAACCATCACTCGCAGGTAGTAATAGACACTCGCAGCACTTGCTAAAACACCAATAATTGCCAATGGAATTAAACCTGCATTTACAGCGGCGGCAAATACATAGTACTTACCAATAAATCCTACGAATGGAGGAATCCCCGCAAGTGAGAACAAAAATATCGAGAGCATCACACCCATGATTGGCATTTTAAAACCAAGACCTGCATAACTATCGATTTCAGTGAAATCCAGATCGTTATTTCTTTCATAGAATGCAATCACACCAAACGCTCCAATATTCATAATGGTGTAAGCAAAGATGTAATATAACACACCTGTGTAGCCTGCTGCGGTACCGGCTGCCAGACCAACCAACAAGTAACCAGCATGTGCAATACTTGAGTAAGCAAGCATTCTCTTGACGTTATCCTGAGCGAGAGCTATCAGGTTACCTACTATCATTGTGATGATCGATACAATCTGAATGACATTTGTCCAGTTGGCAGCATTATTATCGGCCAACATTCTGCTAAGTACTAATATGAATGCTAAAATTGTTGCAGATTTGGCGGCCGTGGCCATGAATGCAGTCAGTGTAGTTGGCGTGCCCTGATACACATCCGGAGTCCACATATGAAATGGAACAGCTGCAATTTTGAAAAAGACACCGATCAACAACAGTCCGGCGCCGGCAACAAATAACATTGACACATCTGCGGCACCGGCAATCAGATCAAAATTAGTGTACCCGGTCGCGCCATAAATCAAAGCGATACCGTAGAGAAGAAATCCGGTAGAGAATGCACCTAAAAGGAAATACTTGAGCGCGGCCTCCGCCCCTTCCTTTCTGTAGTGCATTATACCCGCCAGCACATAGAGTGCAATTGACATTGTTTCAAGGCTTATGAAAAGTGATATAAGATCATTTGAAACGGCTAAGCCAACCATCCCAACAGTTGCAAAAAGTACCATGGAGTAAACTTCACCGTGATGTAATCCATGATCCTGTAAATAATCTTTAGAGATAATTACACAAAAGAGGGCTCCCATCAATACAACTGCTGTTCCAAAAGAGGCGATACCTCCATATACAATCATACCTGAAAATGCAGTGCCTGCATCACCAAATAAACTGAAGATTGATACGGCCAAAGCAGCAGCTAAACCAAGAATTGAGACTCCATAAATAATGTTCACATCTTTTTTGAATGCCTCAAGCATAATGGCGATCAAACTCACCACCGCTACAATAACACCGGGCATAAAGGCTGTGATGTCGTGCAAATAATCCATCTTATCTATTTTTATAAATCTTATCGATCGCTTTAGCCAAATCGATATCTTTTGAAGTTACTTTATTGTCGGCATCATGAGTGTTCAATGATATGCTTACTGAGTTGTACACGTTTGACCAGTTTGGATGGTGGCCCAGATCTTCTGCTTCAAACCCTACTTCTACCATAAAACCCATCGCTTGTTTAAAATTATCAAACGAAAACTCTCTGTGGATTGCATCGTCTTTAAAAGACCAATCATTAAGATTATCCAGTTCTTTTTCAATCTCTTTTGTTTTGAGCGGGTCCATATCTATTGAATTGTATTATTAACAATTAATTGATCCTCTGCAACGTCGGTATCCAATCCGTAAATTTTTGTAGTCCAATCGGGCAGATCAAGTACATCAGACTGCTGAAGAACCGATTCCGCTTTCATCTCTGAACTGCTGATAAACTCTTCAACCCAACCTTCAGAGTATTGAGTGTAATCAACCGGTCGAATTCCAATCCAAACCATGAAGATGACTAATGGAACTAACAGCCCAATTTCCCGGCCATTTAAATCAATCAGCTTATTGTTCTCCTCATTTGTGATAGGCCCAAACATTACTCGTTGGTACATCCACAGCATGTAAACAGCGGCAAGAATAACTCCTGTTGCCGCAAGAATAGCGTATACTTTATTTGCATAGAGCTCTGAGAAGAATGCTCCATTAAGAATCAGGAATTCACCAATAAATCCATTTAATCCCGGGAGGCCGATAGAAGCCAATGTTGCAATCATAAACATAACTGCAAATACCGGCATCTTCTTTGCAATGCCGCCAAAATCTGAAATCATTCTTGTATGACGACGATCATAAATCATTCCCACAATCAGGAACAGAGCACCTGTTGCTAATCCATGGTTAATCATCTGGATAATAGCTCCCTGCATAGCAACAGTATTGAAAGCAAAAATACCCAGCACTACAAAACCCATGTGGCTAACTGATGAGTAAGCGACAAGCTTTTTCACATCTTTCTGTACCATCGCAACTAACGCGCCATATATAATTCCAATCACAGCCAGTATCGCCATCCATGGAGCAAACTCCATAAATGCATTCGGAAATGCCGGCATTGTTACTCTGATAAGACCATAGGTACCAAGTTTCAGCATTATGGCTGCCAATACAACTGAACCCGCTGTTGGCGCTTCTGTGTGGGCATAAGGTAACCATGTATGAAAAGGAAAGAGTGGTACTTTAATACAGAATGCCAGCGCAAAAGCAAGGAATAACCATGTTTGTTGAACTAAACCAAGCGTGAATTCAGGTCCGGCAATAAATCTCCAATCTGATGTAAACTCATAGAT
>SKGY01000054.1 GCA_007117235.1 Balneolaceae bacterium | reverse complement strand
TACAATCTTTTCTTGAAGAGAGACTCAATAAGAACTCCATCACCATTTTAACTCCTGAGGAAATTCCGGCTGCGGGGCAAGAGTCATATTCTGCCAATGATGTGAGAGAGCTCGAAAGAGAATATCGCAGTGCGTTCAGTGAAGAGAATACACTCGCCGGTTATTTTATAATTCTTGACGGGGAGTTTGACTCAGCCAATGTACTGGGAATCGCACATTTCAATACATCTATGGCACTTTTTGGGGAAACTATTCGTCAATCGAGTGGCGGAATTGGCGGCCCTTCACGTACAGATGTTGAAACCATTGTAATGCAGCATGAGGTTGGGCACATTATAGGTCTTGTTAATAACGGCGCTGAAATGCAGACTGACCATCAGGATGAAGAGAATGGTGCTCACTGCGATGTGGAAGATTGTCTGATGTACTTTTCAGTACGAACCACTGATTTCTTTGCAAATATTTTCGGCGGGAATATCCCTGAACTTGACGAACAGTGTATAGCTGATCTTCAGGCAGCCGGTGGTAAGTAGATATTTAGATTATCAATCTATCGCTTGAGGCCGGTCATGAATGACCGGCTCCGCCGGTTGGCGGATACGGAAGGCAGGCGCGGGATTTATCCCGCCGACTCTAGCCTATTACTCCTCACGAAAACCGATCGGCCAATCGATTAATCAGATAACTGCTCTCTTTCAGAGCCTGAGAAGCGAAGCTGCCAAAAAAGTCTGTTACATTTTCAAACTCTTTGATAAACCCTTTTTTATCGTCGTTTTCAACCATTTCCATGAGGGTTTGATGGTGCTTGAAAAAAGCTAAAAGAAGATCTCTTCGCTCTTTATTTGAAAATACAATGTCTGCATAAAGCTCAGCATCCTGTGCGAAAATTCGCCCGGTCATCATCAATTCTGCACGGTAGATTGGACTCGAATAGTTTAGCATTTCGTTCGGATCAAGGTCATACTCTTTCATGAATGAACCGTGAAGCAGAGCCACAAAGTGTCGCAATCCCTGAACAAGGTTCATAACATGATCATGTTTTTGCGGCTCGGCATCGATCACCCTCATTCCCCAAAGCCTGCACTGCTCTTTGAACCAATCTGCTTTTTCTGAATGGCGACCTGAGCAGAACACAATCAGCTGTTTTGATAAGTTTGGAACATCAGGACCGTGCATTGGGTGCAACCCTACAACGGGACCTTTATGAGCCTTCAACATAGCCTGTAGCGGTTCATTTTTATTACTGGTGAAATCCGCCAGGATTGTATTCTCACTTAATTTCGGCGCAATCCGATTGATAACATCAATTGTGACATTAATAGGTACTGTAATAATAACCATATCGAGTTTTGGAGCAATCTCCTCAAGCTGATACCAGTTCCCTTTATCAAGGCTGTGAGATATGTGCCCGCTGCTATCTGTAAATCTTCGATATAAACTTCCCATGCCGCCTTCACCGCCCACGTACAAAATATGCCTCGGCTCAGGAGTTGAACGAGGAAATTTCTCAGCAGATTGAGCTGCCCTCGAAGCAGCCATTACCATTCTTAAAAAATCCTCGGCCCAGTCCGGATCAAGTCCTCTTCCTGATGCTTTATTTCTGAAGGATTCCGTTTTTTCATCTTCACGCCCTGCTACGAAAACCGGAAGCTGATTCTCCACTTTCTGCTTGATCACATCCTGAACAACAACTTTTCTCTTCTGCAGCAGATCCAGAATTTGCTCATCAATCTCGTCGATTTGTTGTCGTTGTCGTTTTAGCTTGTCTTTATCGGCCATGTTAACTGATGAATAAATTAGGTGTGATCAATTGTACGTTTAATCAAGTGAAACAAATGTAGCCCAAAACATACAAAAATGTGTAATAGCAGAATGATTTCGCAAGCATTTGTTTTATTCGAGTACACATGTAGTTATCTTTAAAAGATATGTCTCAATTCAAACTTCATTCCCCCTGGGAGCCCGCCGGTGATCAGCCAAATGCTATTAAAGAGCTCACCGAAGGTATAAATCAAAACGACAAGTATCAGACTCTGCTGGGGATTACCGGTTCAGGTAAGACCAGAACCATAGCCGGCGTAATTGAAAATGTACAGAAGCCTACGTTGGTAATGAGTCACAACAAAACTCTTGCTGCACAGCTTTACAGAGAGTTAAGTGATTTTTTCCCTGAAAATAGAGTTGAGTTTTTCATCTCCTACTACGACTACTATCAGCCCGAAGCATATATTTCAGCTCAGGATAAATACATTGAGAAAGATCTCTCAATCAATGAGGAAATTCAGCGTTTACGGTTACGGGCCACCAGTTCGTTACTATCAGGCCGTCGTGATGTAATTATTGTCTCATCAGTGAGCTGTATTTATGGAATTGGTTCACCGTCCGAGTATGAAAAGCTTATCATTCAGTTAAAGGAGGGGCAGTCAATCCCGCGAAATACTCTTCTTTACGATCTTGTTGATCTCCACTATTCACGAAGCGATCACGACTTTCGTCGCGGGACATTTCGGGTGCGGGGTGATGTTGTTGATATCTATCCGGCCTACTCGGAAGAGGGATTAAGAGTTAGCATGTGGGGCGACGAAATTGAGAAATTACAGGTTTTTGATGTGGAGAGTGGTGACATCATCAATGATGTTGATGAGTTCAGAATTTATCCCGCTTCACACTATGTAACTTCCCAGGGCAGATTGGAAGAGGCTATCAAGCAGATTCGTGATGAGATGCATTGGAGGGTTGACATCCTTAAAGAGGAGCAAAAATATCTGGAAGCAACGCGGATTCAACAGCGAACACTCTTTGATATTGAGATGATGCAGGAGATAGGTTACTGCTCAGGAATTGAGAACTACTCGAGGTATTTAAGCGCAAGGAAACCGGGCGAACGACCCTACTGTCTCATGGACTACTTTCCTGAAGACTACCTGCTCGTTGTTGATGAAAGCCACCAAACCGTGCCACAGGTTGGCGCAATGTATGGTGGCGACAGATCACGTAAAATTGAGCTTGTTGAGCACGGTTTCAGACTTCCGTCAGCTCTTGATAACCGGCCTCTTACATTTGAAGAGTGGGAGACGATGGCCAATCAAGCCATTTTTGTAAGTGCTACTCCCAGCGACTATGAGCTTGAAAAGTCGGATGGTATTTATGTAGAACAGATTATTCGTCCAACAGGATTAATGGAACCGGAAATCGAGGTTCGACCACTTGATACACAGGTTGACGATCTGTTGGAAGAGATTCGAATGCGAGCTGAAAGAAATGAACGGGTACTCTGTATTACTTTAACCAAACGCCTTAGTGAAGAGCTCAGTGAATACCTGAAAAATCTTGGAATCAGCGCAGCTTACATGCACAGTGAGTTGGATGCCATGCAGCGAATTGAGGTACTATACAAATTCAGACGAGGAGATTTTAAAGTTCTGGTTGGCATTAACCTTTTGCGTGAGGGAATTGATATCCCTGAATTAAGTTTAGTCGCTATTATGGATGCTGACAAAGAGGGTTTTTTAAGATCAGAGACATCCCTTTTCCAGATTGTGGGTAGAGCTGCACGTAATGTTGACGGCAAAGCCATTCTGTATGCAAACAAGATCACCAAGAGCATGCAGAAAGTAATTGATGAAACCAATCGGCGTCGAAAAATCCAACAGGATTACAATGAAAAGCACAACATCACACCTCAGACAATCAAGAAAGAGTTAAAGCCACTCGTTGATCCTGCACTGATATCAACACAAGATTTTACACTCGAAAAAGGAGTGGAAAAAGAGGAAGACAACTATCTGGAGACAATAAAAGTGGCAGAAGGTGGTATTCAGTACAAGCCAAATTCAGCCATGAAAGAAGTTACATTTGATAGCAAGGAAAAATTTCTCGAATATCTGCGCGAAACTATGATTCAATCTGCAAGGAATATGGAGTTTGAAGAAGCAGCGCGAATTAGAGATCAAATTGCTACATTAGAAAAAGAACTTTGATATAGTTTGAACATGGGTAAAAAACTCGATTTTTTTAAAACATTCGTTAAAGACCGCGATGTTGCTTCTGTTATTCCCACCTCGCCAAGGTGTGTGAAAAAGGTCTGCCTCAATATCGATTTTTCTAAAGATTTTACCCTCGTTGAGTATGGACCCGGAAATGGTGTATTCACCGAGCACCTTATTGAAAATATGACAGAAGGATCTCGCTTGATCCTGATCGAGGCAAACAAAGACTTCGCGGATCAACTCAAAGCAGCCATAAATGACCCTCGTGTTACTATCCACAATGCACTTGCCGGAGATGTAGAGAGTATTCTTGATCAGGAGGATGTTGGTAATATCGACTATGTACTTTCAGGTATTCCGTTTTCATTTCTGAAAAATGATCGGAAAATCATTGTACTTAACGCCACCAAAAAAATATTAAAGAAGGATGGACTCTTTCTGGCTTACCAGACAAGCGGACATTTGAAAAAGCCTGTTATGGAAGTGTTCGGGAATTTTGAAACAGACTTTGAACCTCTGAATATTCCGCCATATTTCATTTATAAAGTTTATAACAAAGCTTCATAGCCCATTCTTATCCAATAATTTCGACTGAGGCTCACATCTCATTTCATGAAGTCTGCCAATCAAAAAATTATCCCACCGGAAATACTACTTAACGGTTACCGGCAGGGTATATTCCCGATGAGTGAGGAGAGAGAGGACGACACGGTTGGCTGGTATTCGGCCAGTAGACGGGGGATCATTCCGATGGACTCATTTAAAGTTTCCTCAAATGTTCAGCGGATTATTCGACAGAAAAAGTTTCACTTCACAGTGAATCAGGAATTCAGGTCGGTCATTGAAGCTTGTGCTGATCGGTCAACTACGTGGATTTCTGATCTGATAATTAATTCATTTGAGGTACTTCACCTTGCCGGACATGCCCACTCTGTTGAGATTTACAATGACAATGATGATCTGGTCGGCGGACTTTACGGAGTTACTTTAGGAGCTGCCTTTTTTGGTGAGTCTATGTTTAAAGAGGAGAAAGAGGCTGATAAAGTTGCCCTTTGGTATTGCCATCAAATACTTCAAAAAAACGGATTTGAGCTTTGGGACACACAATTCTACACTGACCATCTGTCTCAGTTTGGTTGCATAGAAATCACTGCTAAAAAGTATGACACACTTCTTAAACGAGCACTAACAAAGGAGTGTCAATTTGTTGATTAGATTGGATTAGGGTAAATAAAAAACCCTCTCAGCTTTTGATAACTGAGAGGGTTACTTATAAACTTCTGAACTTAAAAATGTCTCTACTTCTATATGTCTAACAAGCGCTCAATTCTTGTTTGAACATCCCGAAGGTGAACTTGTGTAGCACGATCACCACTACGATTAACTGCATTGTCGACTTGACCTTTCAGCGTTTGAATCTCGTCTCTCAACATCGCTTTTATATCACTTCCGTTAATTGAGGAGTCATCACTTTCCATCATCTCATGAATGAGGCTTAGGTAAGTACGCTGCAGATTTCGACGATATACATCAATGGATGATCCTGATGGAAGTTCACTCCAAATGCCCTGACGAACGTCGGTCAGCATTTCACTAATTGTATATGCATCTGATCCTCGAAACGCTTCATCTTCAATCAGGCGAATCATTCTGGAATCGTTCATCACTGAGGCCAGGTGTCTGCCCTGAAGAGTCTGAATTCTTTCGATTGCGCCGGCATGTTCAATATTTCTGAGTATTGTTGGTTCGAGTAACCATTCAGGTGTAGAAAATGCATTTTCAACCATAAACTGCATCGCTTTTTGCTGATATGCTTTATCAACAGGGCGGTACACATTACCCTCCTGATCAGTCGCAATTCTCTCGAAGTAAACACCGCCAATATTTGTAATTACGTGGTTTACATATCTGTTCCACTGACCAATGAGCTCGCCATAAATTTCACGAAGATCACTGTAATCATAACCCGGGCGTGAAGTCCACTCTGCAAGATTTGGTGTTACTCTTTTAAGGTTCATCATTCCATAAATTGACGCCTGTACAGGGTCATCGGAGAGAGTTTC
>SKGY01000087.1 GCA_007117235.1 Balneolaceae bacterium | reverse complement strand
TAGGATCCTGATTCACCAACAGGCAGACAGGATGGCTTTAACAGTATGACACACTTTTTAATGAAAAGTCTACAAAAAAAGGGTGCTGAGTTTAAAACTTAGCACCCTTTTTTTATTTAAATAATGTCAATTTGTGACAAAAGTATGTTGAAGAGTGTCCCCCCGCCTAAGGCGGAGGGCAATGGGGGGGATGAAAAGTTGTTAATTCAAAGCTAAATAATAAACATTCGAGCTAGATCTTAGCTCAGAGGGTTATCCCCCTCGGCCCGCCAGCTGGCGAACCTCTTCTCCCTTCGAAGGGGGACTTTATAGGTTCAATTCCCTATCTCGCACTCTCGTCAACCGAATTACTCTTCTACCGGAAGTTCGGCAACTGGAGCTATTGTAACAGGCACTTTCACGGTATCCCAGTGAATTACAAGATCTCCCTGTTCAAGCGAGACGTTTTCAAAATAGATCATCATCTGTTCCATGTGATGAGCCTCCTGTGGAGTTACTTCAACCCTCAGAAAATCTTCCGCTTCATCATACTGAGTTCCCCATGACAGCTTATTATTAATTATTACTGTCCAGTCACCACTCGCTCGTGGTATTGTATAGAGAGAGTAGACACCTTCGGGAACCAGTTCGCCCTCAACATAAACATCTTCGGGAAATACAATTACTGTCGATTCATTTGCCCCTGTTCTCCACCATCGGTCATAGGGAACCAACCCCCCAAAAATTTCTCGTTCATTTACCGATGGTCGTCCATAGGTAACTCTGATTTCAGTTAAGCCAATTGTCTGAATTACTTCAGCATTTGGGCTTACCCACAACCGGTCTGTGGTGCGTTCTTGTGCAAGCGCCGTTTGAGAAATTATCAAACCGGCTATTCCAACGAGTATTGAAATTGTAATTGTTTTCATAAATCCGAATTTAGTTAGTGAATTAAAACTTACAGTGAATCCTGAAGCAGGTGTGGAAAGTCTTTCTTGAATTTAGCCAACTTTGGTGCAATTACAACACTGCAATATCCTGCATTTGGATTGTTGTTGAAATAGTTCTGATGATAATCTTCAGCGGTGCTGTAATTACTGAGCGGGGTAATCTCTGTCACGATTTTATCAGCCCATAAATTAGAGGCGTCGGTTTTTCTAAGGGATTTCTCGGCGATCTGCTTCTGCTCAAGTGAATTAAAAAATATGGCTGATCGATATTGAGTTCCCACATCAGCGCCCTGACGGTTAAGTGTAGTGGGATCATGCGTATGCCAGAATACTTCAAGTAATTCTTCAAATGATATTTGATTCGGATCAAAGGTTACTTTAGCAACTTCAGCATGACCTGTTTTCCCTGAAATTACCTGATTGTAGGTTGGATTTTCAACATGTCCACCTGCGTAGCCAGACTCTACCGCCACCACACCGGTTACTCTCTGGTAAATTGCTTCAACACACCAGAAGCAGCCTGCCCCAAATACTGCTGTTTCATACGTATCATTGTTGTTCGATGTAGATTCTGTCATAGAAATTAGTGATATCATTGATATTAATAGAAAATTCATAGTCCTAAAGAGTTAGATTCAATTCAGATTAAAAACGTGAAACAGAACAGAATCGTGCCGCAGGTGTGTCTATATTTTATTATTGATCTTTTTGGAAGATCGGCATCACGCGGATAGAAATCAGACCACACAAAATGGTGGTTACTGCTGCTAACAGCAAAATAGATTGAAGAGAAATGGAGTGATCAAGCATCCATCCCACCAAAAATGGGCTTAGTGCGGTACTAAATACCATGATTGATGCAAACAAGCTTTGCACTGTGCCTATGATCTCTGTGCCATAAAGCTCTGCCCAGAGCGCGGATTTTAACGTTCCACTAAAACCCAATGTCATCCCAACCAGTGCCATATAGACAAATGCTGACCATGCTCCTGTAAAAAAGACGGCTATCAGAAAACCGGCCGCCATGGGAATTAATAGAAGTGGAAACAGAGACTGGGCTGAGAATCTGTCAATCATAGGACCTGAAATCAATCCCGCCACTATTCTGGTAACAGCAAATGCTATAAATGCAGATGCCACGATAGCGGCCGTCCATCCAAGATCTTGTGCGGCAGAAACCTGATACAAGAACAGTCCGGTTACCCAAAATGGCGGCATTAGTATGGCCGGTATGATATATGGAGTTCTTGGATCCCGGAAAACTGCCTTATAGTTATCGGTAACCGTTTCATTGTTTTTACTTTTTTTCTGATCTACTACATCTTTCTCTCTTCTGATTAATGCCCACAAAACCGGGATAAATACGAAAGCTATAACTCCCGCAATCAGTGCCCAAACAGTTTGCCAGTGCATGTAGATAAGCAAAAATGCAATCAGAGATGGCAGCAGTGCTTCACCCACCGGATATCCGAGAGCTGATATACTCAGCGCTTTTCCACGCTCGCCGTTATACTGACGAGCCATGGTTGTCTGTGCAGTGTGGCCGCTAAGTCCCTGTCCTGCCAAACGAAGAAGAATCAGTGCAACAAAGAGAGTAGCCAAATGCCACGATACTGCCATCAAAACGGCAGCGAAAAGTAGTCCCAGGGCAACATATAAACTGTACTGCCTGAGTGGAATTCTGTCTATCCATTGTCCCAGATATGGCAGCATCACTGCACCGGTTACGGTAGCAATCGAATAGAGCGTCCCAAACGTAGTGTTAGTCAGTTCAAACGAAATAAGGAAATAGGGTACAAAAAGAGAGAGAAGGAATGTCTGTCCAAAACTGGAAAAAAAGGTAAATGATATTGCAAATGACAGTAACCTTCTCTCTTTTCTGACAAATGCCAGATATGTCATTAATTTTTCTATATAGGATCTAATTTAACACCTCTAAAATACGGGTTTAACGATCAAATTATGATTGTTATTAACTATCAGGGCTATCAGAATCGTGACTATAGGGTGAAATAGGTCGTCGTGCCGAAAGTCATTCTGTCCCTCCCTATTCGGGATCAGAATCTCCCATTTGTGCTGAGGCAGGAGATCCTGAACCAAGTTCAGGATGACGGTAGGAAGGCTGGACGTTTTTTTCTTTATTAACCTGCCAGCGGCTTTAGAATGAAGCGGATAACTTTTTTAGAAAATAAGAAAAACGCGGGATGAGACTTTCAATTCACTCTGACTTCATGGCTGCTCAATGACTGAAGAACCTGTATTGACCCCAGAAGAAATTAACGATCAAATCTATGTTAAGCTGAAAGATTATAAAAAGCTTAGCGTCCTTGAACAGTACGCTATGTTTATCGGGAAGGCTCAAATACTAGAGCTTGGTCTAAAACAATTATTATTCCGTAATTTCGACGTTCCTATAAATGATATGGAAAAATGGACATTGGGACAAACGAGAAAAAAACTTGAAGAAAAAGGACTAAGATCAGATTTTATAGCCCTATTAGAGGAGGTCGTGGATTATAGAAATTATATGGCGCATGAATTTCTGGTTAATAATGCAATTACTCAATCATTAGTTAACTTCAGTGACCGAAAGCTTTATGGGGACTTATTTAAGGCAATTCATACACTTGAATATTTAATGATCGTGTATGACTGGATCGAAGAACATAATTGCTGGCAATAGAATTCGGAGAGTCCAGAGAGAAGGGTAACTGAAAAAGGGTGAATTAAAAACGCGGCCTTACGTCTCTCTGTTCTACACAGGCTTCGAACGCGGTGCGGCTTTTTTCGGTTTCGGTGCGGCGGCTTTGGTTTTGGCTTGCGCGGCGGCGTCGCGGAAATGTTCTGACAGGGTTTTGGCCAGTTTTTCGCGCTTGTCGGCGGAGGCGTGGGCGAAGATTTCCTGCAGGCGGGTGTTCAGTTCCGCCAGCGGGAGGGATTTTATCTGCGGCGCGGATTTTCTCGGACTGTGGCTGGATGTACCGGAAGAGATTTTAATTGAACGCGTGACGCGTCGCGTAGCGGCGGACACTGATGCTTCCGATGCGGGGGCGGAGATCGTCAAAAAACAACTGGCCGCCGCCCGCACCGTCAATGACTGGCCGAAAATCAATGCCGCCCGCCGCATTGAGGCCGTGCTTGCGGATATTTTGTCACAGATATAAAACCGGAATTCTGGAGCATTTAAACCATTTCTTCTCTGTCATCCTGAGCAGATAGGCGAAGGATCTCTTTGATACGCTTAAGATTCTTCGCTTCGCTCAGAATGACAGCTGTGGTTCAATGTAAATGCAAATGCTCTAACGCCTGGCCTGCTGCTGTTGCGCAGGCGCAACAAGGCGTTTGCGGCATTGCGGCGGCCGTGCGGCATGGCGGAAGTGATGCGACAGGCTTTCAACCAGTTTTTCGCGCTTATCCGCCGCCTCGTGTTTGAACAGTTTTGCCAGACGCGTATCAAGTGTTTCGGGGGAAACCTCGACAGCGTGCGGTGCGGTTTTCCGGTCATAGCAGATTTCAAAAATCTTGCCGCCGTCGAGCATCTGGCGGATATCGTCCTGCAAAGGCGCTTTTTTTCCGGTGACGAAATCCGAACGGTAGGTCACGAAATTCGTCGTGCAGTTTTTCTCGTAATCGACATGGGTCAGCGACAATATACCGTTCGGATAATGGGTGATGGCGGTATTGTCGTCCAGCGGCACGGTAATATTGGCAAAAACGCGGTGCGGCATGGAAAGCAGCACCTGTGCCTCCCAGTGCTTGCGGTTCGGGCAGACATAAGTGCCGTTGTCGTAATTCATACGCGCCTGTTCCTGTGATAACAGCCGCAGTTTCGGGAGAATCTCCGGATTCAGCTTTTTGCTGAGGCGTTTTTCATTGCCCGGTGCGGGGTCCGCATAATCTTCGGCAAGATTACGTTCGCTTGCCGGTTTCTGCCGGTTTACCGATTGCATATCGTGTTTGCGGCGCAGATTGTTGACCCATCCCGTGGAGAAATCTTCTGCAAATTTGACCGCGACCGCGCCGGCAATCGCACCGATGACACCGATAACACCGATCGCGCCGCCCAAAACCGCGCTGACCGACAAAAGCAGCGATGCGCCTGCCGTGATGGCAAAGGCGCGGTATTTTTTCTGGTCAACAAAGCCCAGCATCTGTTTTTCCGCGAAATTCCGCAGGCCGCGCAGCGAGCGCGGCGCAGGCTGAAGCTCCGAGAGCATCGAGCGGCCTTTCCACAGGCGCATGGCGCTGATATGCCAGTAACGCTTGGCTTCGCTGAGCGCCTCGCCAAAACTGTCGAATTCTTTTTTGTAATCCTGCCCCGCAGCAAAGACTTTTTTGCCCATGAAGCCGTCCGGAATTTTTTCTTCAATCTCGACAAAACGGCCGGTTTCATCCCAGTCGCCGCGCATATTGGAATAAAGCCGCATGCGCCATTTACCCTCTTCGGTTTCAAACAGCCCCAGCGCCACCTTGCTGTTGGTCATCTTATAGACGCGCAGCGGTTTTACCGTCGGCGCACCTTCTTCAAGAGGTTCAGGCGGGGGCGGCGTTGCATCTTCCATCGCCATATTGAGCTCGAACAGCGTGTTGCGTTTGAGATATTGTTCATATTCCAGCATATCCTGACGGAAACGCGCGCCGTCCACGGTTTTATCGCGGGCGGAGACGAGATACACATCATCTGTGGTTTTTCCGGTTTCGGGGTCCTGCGGCAGATACAGCATACCGTCTTTGTCCCATGCGCCTTCGAAATTTTTGGTGCACATCGTAAACAGCAGAATGCGGTTGCCTGTTTCCGGGTCTTCGGCCAGACGATAATAACCCGATGAGGTACGGATAATGCCGTCCAGCGCTTTCAGATGCAGATCGGTTTCGCCCGGTTTTGCCTGAATGAATTCCGGAGAAATATCCAGATCGGCATGGCGCACGATACGCAGAAAGCGGTCACGCAAAGCCGAAGAGCTTTTATCCTCCGGAGCGGCGGCTTCCAGCTCTTTTTGTGCGTCGCTGTTGTCCAGTATTTTATCAACCATTAAGTCTTCCTCTGTTACCGCAGATAATTTAACATATTTATGCGCGTTATGTCAATAGAAACGGCTTGCTTTCCCTGAATTGAAATCTTTGCTAAGCTGGCGCAGCTTTTAATTTTTGTTGAGGAGGATCGCTATGCAGGCCGCAGAAAACCGCAAAGACGCGACGATTGAAAAACTGCACGGATTAAAACTGTTCCGGCAGCAATGTTAT
>SKGY01000007.1 GCA_007117235.1 Balneolaceae bacterium | reverse complement strand
CTTAAAACTAGATGGCATCTTTGGGAATAATGATGGGGATAAATTTCTTCTGATGAAAAAGTTTGATGAGATTGGTGCATCTCTGCACGGAGATTTTTTCAGTTTTGAAGAGAGTAAACTCAAATTCGCTGTCTATCACGGTACTTATCCCGAAATTACAGAGAGTCTTGAATCTTGCGGGAAATATGATGTGGTAATATCAGGTCACACCCATCAGCCCGAAGTTGATACAAATGGGGATACCATCTGCATCAATCCTGGCAGCGTAAATGGGTTTGATCAAGATGCACTAATTGCCCTTTTCGACACTGAAACCAAACAGGTTAATTTTCTAGAACTATCCTGATTAGCTATTGATTGGAATTAATCTCTGAGAATTTTACAGATCGCTTCTGTGTAAGAGTCGGTAGTTCCATCGCCTCCTATGTCTCTGGTACACTTATCTTTATGATCTTGAAGAACAGTATAAACCGCTGCTCGAATGCGCTCGGCTGTTTTAAATTCTTCAAGATATTCAAGCATCATCAATGCAGAAAAGAGAAGTGCTGTTGGGTTAGCAAGCCCCTTTCCGGCAATATCCGGAGCTGAACCATGAACAGCCTCGAACATTGCAGCATCATCTCCAATGTTAGCAGCGCCTGTAACTCCCAGGCCACCAACCAAACCTGATGCTAAATCAGAAAGAATATCACCAAAAAGGTTTGTTGTGACGATTACGTCAAATTGTTGTGGATTCAGCACCATCTGCATCGCCATATTATCAACGATCAGGTCCTGGAATTCTATCTCAGGATAATTTTTGGCAATCTCACCACCGATCTTCAGAAATAAACCGGTCGTCAGTTTCAGAATATTTGCTTTGTGAACAAGCGTCACCTTTTTCCGCCCATATTTTATTGCGTATTCAAACGCTGCAGTGATAATCTTTTCACTTGCTTCCCGGGTAACTACAGCAATACTTTCCGCATGCTTTTCGTCTTCACCAACCCAATGCTCTTTACCAATGTAGAGCCCCTGAGTGTTTTCTCTGAACATCACCATATCAACACCCCTGAACGGGCTGTCTATATTTGGAAGTGATCTTGCAGGACGAATATTACTGTAGAGGTTGAATTGCTGGCGAAGTGCAACATTTATGGATCTGAAACCGGCTCCAACCGGAGTTGTCAATGGGCCTTTTAGTGCAACTCTATGTTTTTTTATAGCTTCAACTGTCTCATCTGGAAGTGGTGTGCCAAGGTCGTCATTAGCCCCTGATCCAGCCCGACACTCGATCCAGTTAATCTTTGCTCCAGCAGTATCAAGAATGGTGGTAACTGCTTTTGTTATCTCTATTCCAATTCCGTCTCCCGGAATTAATACAACATTATACATGAATGTAATTTTTAAATTGATTTATTGATTCAAGCAAAGATATGGAATTTGTTGAACCGATGTGAAGGGGGTTAGGGGTTAACTTACTCTTGCAAAAGGTTTCAGCGACAGGTCATCGAATTGATTAAGATTCGCTTTGATTGCGCCGGTCACAGCAATCATAGCACCGTTATCTGTACAATATTGTAAAGCGGGCATCATCAAATTTAGCCCCATCTCATCAGCCATTTTACCAACTTTTGCTCTTAGCATTGAGTTAGCTGAGACTCCCCCTGCCAGCATAATATGCTTCACAGGATTCTGTTTAACAGCTCTCTTAAGTTTTGTCGTCAACACATCTGTAATTGCGGCAGATACACTCGCACAGATATCATCGAGGTGTTCTTGTATAAATTCATCAGTTTGATCCTGAACATAATAGAGCACGCTGGTTTTAAGGCCGGAAAAACTAAAATCGAGCCCCTTCTTAATCATCGATCTTGGAAAGGAGTGGAACTCAGGGTTCCCATTTTTTGCGCGCTTATCCATAACCGGTCCGGCAGGGTATGGCAGCCCAAGTAGCTTACCTATTTTATCAAATGCCTCGCCCGCGGCATCATCACGTGTTTCACCCAAAATATTATGACTGAACGGTTTATCTACATAAACCAAACGCGTATGTCCACCTGAAACAATCAGCCCTACAAATGGATATACCTCCGGCGACTCAATAAAATTGGCATAGAGATGAGCGTCTATATGGTTTACGCCAATCAAAGGTTTATAGTAGGATAGCGCGAGTCCTTTCGCAAAACTCAGTCCTACCAAAAGCGAGCCCATCAGCCCCGGTCCCTGGGCAACCGCAATCGCATCCAGATCTTCAACAGAGACTTCTGCTTCGTTCAGCGCCTGATCAACTGTCTTCCAGATTGTTTTGTGATGTGCTCTTGAGGCAAGCTCCGGCACAACGCCGCCAAACTGTTCGTGAATAGCCTGAGATGCAATAATATTAGATTTGATTGCTCCATCTACATAAACTGCGGCCGCTGTTTCATCGCACGATGATTCTATTCCTAAAATTTTCATATCCAAAAGATAAGCAGAGTTTTATTGCTTTTCCGTTCATAAAAAAAGCCCCCCGACTTTCGCCGGGAGGCTACACCTTAACCATTCACATATCTGAGTTTATAACTCAAATGCGACGAAAATATTACGTCCCTGACGATTTACTCTTAACAATGCGACATCAGTACCTTCCTGCTTCAGAGAACTTACCGTTCCATAGAACTCTTCAGGTGTAGTTACAGAGCTGCCGGAAACCTGAGAAATTACGTCTCTTTGTCTTAAGCCCTGAGCGTAAGCTCTGCTAGCCTGATTGATGTCACCAACTACAACTCCGGTTGCATGAGACTGAAGGTTTAGCTGCCTTTTGATAGTATCAGTCAGCTCTTCCACTGAAAAACCAAGCTCTTCTTTTAGATCGTCTAACTCTGATGAACTCATTGATGAAGCAAGCTCCTCAGCGTCTAATTCTCCGAGTGTTACAGTGAGCGTTTTCGTTTCCCCCTCTCTGAAAATTTCAAGTTCTACATCGGTTCCCGGAGGTGTATTTGCAATTGTAACTCTGAAATCGAGGAAGTTTCGAATTGTATTACCATTTAGTCTCACAATTACATCACCTTCGATTAGTCCGGCCTTATCCGCCGGTCCACCTTCTACAACATCACCTACAATAAATCCGCGTGGACTGCTCATGCCAAGTGCTCGAGCCATGGTTCGGTCAACCTCCCCACCTTCTGTAAGCCCAAGAAAACCACGGGCAACCCGGCCGTCTGAAATTAATGCTTCCATCACGTTTTTAGCCATATTGATCGGAATTGCAAAGCCTATACCCTGGCTTCCCCCGCTTCTGCTGGCAATAGCGGTATTGATTCCAATCAACTCGCCATCTACGTTAATTAACGGACCACCGGAATTACCCGGATTAATAGCCGCATCAGTTTGAATGTAGTTTTCAAAATCGTTTAGCCTTAGTGATGAACGACCTGTTGCACTCACAATCCCCATAGATACCGTATTCGCAAAATCAGCACTTAGCGGGCTACCGATTGCAAAAACCATTTCGCCAATATTCAGGTGATCACTATTACCAATCGGTATCGCTTTCAGATCAGCGTAGTCTACTCTCAAAACCGCAATATCACTGCCGGGATCTGTACCCACTATTTCAGCATCAAGTTCTTCACCGCTATAAAGTGATACTTTTATCTCATCAGCATTATCAATCACATGATTGTTGGTAATGATATACCCATCTCGAGACACTATTACACCGGAGCCCAAACCCCTTCGCCTGTACTCTCGCTCTTGATCAAATCTTGGATCATTGAAAAATAGCGAAAACGGAGATTGCTGTCGCTGACGCACTGTTTGCGAGGTATTTATTGTAACAACCGTTGGATTAGTAAGCTTTGCTATATCAACAATAGCATTATTGAATTCTCGTAAAATATTCGAGCTTGAACTTCCTTTAATCGGATTTTCGGTATTGTATTCAGGAAGTTCATTTATGCCTGATGATGAATCTGAAGCTGTGAATGGAGAAAAATTAAGCCCTAAAAAGAAAAATCCGATGGCAATAGCGGCCAATAAGCTTTTAGTCTGGTTAATCATGGTTGTTATAATGCTGTTTAGGTTTCAGTATAAATACAGTTGTTAAACATCTTTTCAGTTGCTAAAACCTGTTGATGTTCAACTTTATTGCTTTGCTGTAAATTTGGTTGAGCAAAAAAATGCCGAAGGTGCTTATCAAAGCAACTCCGGCGCTAACTAACCTGCTCTTAGTAGGGAACTAACTAGAACAGCTCTTTACTTAATAGTAATCTGTTTTTTGAGCTTTTCTTCGCTCTTATTAATAGTAACGTTCAAAATGCCGTCTTTGTATGTAGCTTTTATACTTTCTTCATCTACATTGTCCGGCAATTGAAAAGAGCGTGTGAATGTTCCGTAGTGTGACTCTACTCTGTGGAAATGTTTTCCTTCTTCGTTCTTCTCAAACTTTCGCTCACCGCTAATGGTTAACCTGCCATTTTCGATATTCAGTTCGATATCTTTTTTATCCATTCCCGGCAGAGCTACATCGATGATAAACTCTTTCTCTGTCTCTGAAACATCAATACTTGGAGCAAATGAGTTTTGTCTCGTTGCTACAGCATCATTAAAAAACTCATCAATAATATCTGAGAAACGTGCTCCGAAAATATCTCTGTCTGGTTGTGAATATTTTAATAGTCCCATAATGTGACCTCCAATAGTTGTTATTATTAAGTTTGTACAATACTTAATGCAACAGAAGTGCCAAGATTATTTTGGGGTACATTTTTGTCAGATCTGCCAATCTGTTCTGAAGTTGCTTCAGACAGATATTTCAAGACAGTCTGCTTGACAGAGAAGTTTCGTCAGTCTGTCCAGTAATGACTGTAATTTTGACTGACGATTATTAAAAGACGAGATTATCGGTAACTCTTATTCCACTCTTTCGCTACCAGAAACGCCATTTCAAGACTTTGCTCGTAGTTAAGCCGGGGGTCACAGTACGTTTCATAATTAGTATTGAGACCTTCTTCATTGAGACCGTTTGCGCCACCTACACATTCAGTCACATTATCACCCGTGAGCTCAAGGTGAACACCACCCAGGTAACTTCCTTCTGATCGGTGAACCAAAAACGTTTTTCTGATCTCCTCAAGTATATCATTGAAGCTTCGAGTCTTTACATTCTCGTTAGTTGCGAATGTATTGCCATGCATAGGATCACAGCTCCAAACTACAGGATGACCATTTTGTTTGATTGCACGGATAAATGACGGCAGATGTTTTTCAACATGATCAACGCCCATTCGGGTAATGATCACAATTTTACCCTTCTCATGATTTGGGTTCAATTTATCAATGATGGATAGAGTCTCATCCAGATCAAACGGAGGGCCCACCTTAATACCAATTGGGTTCTGGATTCCGCTTAGATACTCAACATGAGCTCCGTCAAGCTGCTTTGTACGATTACCGAGCCACACCATGTGTCCACTTAAGTTAAACCAACCTGTTTTTCTTGGAACACGTCGGGTTTGTGCAGAATCGTAATATAGGTTCAGCGCCTCGTGCGAGGTGTATAAATCTACCTTGTGTAGTGTGCTGAATGTATTTGGTGTGATGGTCTCCATAAAGTTTATCGCTTTGTGGATTGAGTTGACCATCGCCTCATACTCTTTATAATACTGATTGTTTTGCATGAAATCGAGCTCCCACTGTTCGGGGTGCTGGAGATCCGCAAAACCTTCATCGGATAACGCTCTCAAAAAGTTAAGCGTCAGTGCAGATTTCTCATAAGCTTCGATAAGCCGGTGCGGATCAGGAATACGGGCATCTTTTCTAGGTTCATAACTGTTAATCAGATCTCCCCGGTAATTGAGCATCTCTACGCCGTCAATCTCTTCAAAATCTTTCGATCTTGGTTTCGCGTATTGGCCTGCAATTCGACCTATGCGCACAACCGGTGTACCCATTTCGTGAACAAGAATAAAACTCATCTGCAAAAGCACCTTCAGCATATTCACAATCTTTGGAGCTTTACAGGCATCAAATGTTTCGGCACAATCTCCACCCTGCAACAGAAAGGCCTTCCCCTCTGATACGGCAGCGAGCTTATTTTTCAGCGCTTCTACTTCCCAGGAAGTAATGAGTGGTGGCAACGCCCTTAACTCATCGTAAGCACTCTGCAAGGTAGCGGTATCCGGATACGGTGGAAGTTGATTTATCTCCT
>SKGY01000110.1 GCA_007117235.1 Balneolaceae bacterium | reverse complement strand
TCATTGTAGTAGATAGAGCCAAGAAGTATTAGCCCTCTGATGTCAAAGTTGTCAAGCTCTCTGTTTCGCTCAAGTGCCTCTATCGCTTCAGGCTTGAACCCTGTTTGATATTTGGCCTGAGCATACACAAACTGTACCGATCCAATTTCAGATACCTTGTTATTATTTGATTCAACCAACGTGATCAGCTTTCCAAATTGATGAGTTTGATGGTACAGATCTGAAAGTAGCACTATTGCTTCCACATTATCTTTTTGATGACTTACAATTGCCTCCAGTTCTGAAATAGCGCCGTCCCGATCACCATTTACGATAAGCATCTTAATTTCTTGCAGATCATTGGTAATAGTCTGCTCAGATGTGAATGATTGAGGGTGGATGTTTATCAACAAAAAAATGAGTAGTAATTTCATATCAAATAATTTTATACTAATTGGCTAGTAAACTAATACAACTCTTGCTGGTTTGCAACTATGGAAATCGTAAACCTTATCACATTTTTTGAGCCCATTTTTCATATTTTATCAGCGATTAAACACAAAACACGTGAACATGCATATTGATCATATTGGAATAGCTGTTAAAGACCTGGAAAAATCGATTTCTGTTTATGAAAAAATATTGAATATCACTTGCTCTAAACGGGAAGTTGTAGAGAGTGAAAAGGTAGACACAGCTTTTTTTCAGACAGGTGAGTCAAAAGTAGAGCTTCTGGGAGCAACCTCAGCTGACTCTGTCATCCAAAAATTTATTGATAAGCGTGGAGAGGGCATTCATCACATCGCATTTGAAGTAGATAACATAGAAAATGAGATCACACGTTTAAAAAATGAGGGCTTTACACTATTGAATGATTCTCCAAAACAAGGAGCTGACAATAAGCTTGTTGCTTTTCTTCATCCAAAAGATACCTCTGGAGTTCTTGTTGAACTTTGTGAAACAATTAAATAACAAACCCTATCTCAGTATTCCATAATTCCTCTTACTGTTGGGTAAAATCTCCCTTACCTTTCAGGTAAATTACTTTTAATACAATTATTACTGATGCAAGACGGCGCTCGTTTTTTTGCCTACACTACGTGGGCAGTCATGATTTCTTTGGCAATGATACTCTTTACTCACGGCTTTCTTGATTGGGTGCATGAGCCCGGATGGGTGGGTACACTTATACTCTTCGGGTTCGGGTTTTTATATTTCAACTTATGTTATGCAGCTGTGAAAAGATATATTCGAAAAGTACCTGCGCCTACAAATCTTCACATATTACTCAGCGCATTTATTTATCTGCCTCCATTTATCTGGGTTTTAACCGCCGCTGAAAATATCGGTTCAACTGAAATTCTTTTATGGGCAGTTCTTGCAGGCGGGTGCGCAATTGGCACAGTTTACGGTAACAAGGCCGGCATAAAAGCAAGATATGAGTACATTCAGGCATTGAAAGAGTATCACAAAAAAATGGAAGAGAATTCTAAATCAATATAGAACTCTTCCATTTTTAGTAGATCAGGAAATAGGCTTTCATCTCTTTGAAGAACGTGGTAAAGATCTCCTTAAATACCACAATTGCAGGTATTGCAAAAAGCAGCCCTATAAATCCAAATAACATTGAGCCTGCGATAGCTCCCAAAAACACAGTGATTGGATGCAGTGCAACAGCCCTGCCTAAGATAAATGGCTTGAAAACGGCATTATCAACAGCTTGAGCAATGATGTGAGCAATGACTGTCCAGATTACCAGGTTTTCTAAATTCACAAAAGGAAGTATGGAGCTCACATCTTCTGCTATCAGAGCGTATATCACACAGACCCCAATACCGATAAACATTCCAAATATTGGGATGATGTTTGCGATACCCGATAGCAGAGCCAGGAAGAATGCAATTCTGATATCAAACCCAATCAACACTAAAAGAATCCAGACGGTAAGCGTCATAAGTAATGTTTCAATGAGGGTACCCCTCAAATAGTTACCTATTGCCCGGTCTACATTATTCAGTACAGTCAGTGACATCTCGAAATAGTTATTGGGTACCAGCGCAATAAAGCCCTTTCGGATCTGTCCATTGTCCATCAGGAAGAAAAGGAACATAACAGGCATAACCAGCCAAATTGATAGCACATTCAACGTGCTTAAAATCAGTGAACTCTCCCCCTCCGTTTCTGCCAGTTGATCATCTCTGCTGATTTCTAAAGCTCTGTCTGAAACCAATACATCGGGTTCGGTATACAGGGTTCGGGTTTGCTGATTTGCATATGCTTCACGTAACCGTTCATAATCCTGTGGTCTACTTTCATTAAGAAATTGAGCCATAAACTCAGATTCTACCGGTGATAATTGGAGCCATTGATTAGCAGAGTCCATTAAAGGATCAAGTTCAGGTCCGAAAATTGAGTAGATAATGTTACCATCTTCATCCTCACTCAGGCCCATATAATACTGGTATCTATCGTTGATATTCTCCTGAACGGAAACCTTATATTGTAGTTGTTCCATCTCATCCGGAATCAGATCCACCACATAGCGTGCGAGCATGAAGATTGTGAGCAAAAATCCACCCAGTAGTATCATTACCGAAACACCACGTGGCAGTCCATTTCGATATAAAAGATTGAGTAGTGGCTGACACAGATAAGCTGCAAGAATACCTAAAACAACCGGCAATAATAGCGGCCGCAGAAATATCAGCAGGTTTATGATAATGATTAAAGCTCCTGCAATCGTAATCGTATAGATTATTCTGGAGCGAACCGTTCGCTTTCTTCGGCTCTCCTGATCCGATAAACCGCTTCCTGATACTACGTCCATATCAGATCTTTTTTCCATCCTTCTGCGATTGCTGATTGAGCATTTTGTTTGTCTCTTTCAACCGAACACCTATCACAACAGCAAGTTGTTTCATTATTTTAGCCGCGATGTACGGTTCTTTAGAAATGAGCTTATCAAGATCAGACCGAAAAACAGCTAATAACTCTGTATTTGTTAGCGCATAGGCACTTGCTGATCGCGGCGAATTTTCAAGTAGTGCTATTTCTCCAAAAAAGTTACCCTCTTCCAGCTCAGCCAGTACAGCTCTCTTTTCATTTTCACCTTCAATACAGATCTGAACTCTACCTGACCTTATTATAAACATAGCTGCACCAGGCTGATTCATCAAAAAGATTGACTCTCCCGCCTCATACTTTCTGTCATAAAGAATTTCAGAAACGGCCTTTAATTCTCTTCCGGTAAGATTTTTAAAAATCGGAATTTTACCGAGTAGCTTTGAGTCAATGCCTGAATCATCGCTTTTCCCGGATTTAAACACATTACCCCAAAAAGGATCCTGGCTTTCTTTTTTTGATTGTTTCGTCATTTTGTGTTAATTCAGCATTAATGAATTAGTGCGTAGGTAATTAATACAATTTTCATAAAAATCACAGGGTGTTTTTAATTTGATAATGAAGAGGGTATATAATAACTACTGAAAAACTACATGATTCATTAGTTTCTTTACTCAAAAAAAAAGCTATTGTCTAAAAAGAAGAAGTTAACTACAATTAGCGTAAGTGAATTCACTTAATATTTCGGGTCAAAATCTATTTCTAACACATATATAGATTAGTAATAATTAAATCAATACATAAACTACACCAATATGAAAACTAAACTATACATATCAGCTATTGCAATTGCAGTGATGTTTGCCGCGGCAGCTTGCTCGTCATCATCACCGGAGCAAAGTGCAGCACAAACACAGCTTGATCAAACTCCATCGTGGATTCTCTCTCCACCAATGGATACATCTGAGTATTTATACTCAACAGCAACAGCAACAGGATCAAGACAAAACGTTGCAAGATCCAGAGCTGAAAATGCCGCTAAGCAGGCACTTTCGGGTAAACTTGGCGAGAAGGTAGAAGCTCTTCAAAAACTATTTGAAGAAGAAGTGAGCGATGGACAAAATGACATGTACAGCGCTGCATTTACGAATGCTTCTCAAATCATCACCTCGCAAGAATTAGTCGGCGCATCAATTGATGAACTCCGCTTCTTCACCACACCTCAGGGCGGATTTACTGCTCACGTGTTAATGAGAATGCCGGTTGGCGACGCCAGATCTCAGTTAGACAATGCGTTGTCGAGAGATGAGGAGCTTTACATTCGCTTTAAAGAGTCGCAAGCGTTTGATGAGCTGCAAAATAACTTAGAGCGTCTTGGCTTGGACTAATATCATAGCTTCAAACCTGATCATCTTTATCATAATGCTCTGTGGCTTAATTCCGGCCCAGAGCATTATTTATTTAGAGAAAAGTGATTCTGAAGGGTTAATTGAGGGCAACCAATCTGTAGAGATTTACCCTGCTGTTAATTATCTCCATGGATTCGGTATAACTCAATATTCAAGGATTGATCCAGAAAGAGCGTATAGAGATGCTCGTGAAAAAGCTATAAATGATTTAAAATCCAATTTGATGACAAGTGTGCTGTTAGAAGTGTATAGCACCCATCGCCTTGACCCAAGAATACGTTCTGAATTTGCCATTAATGATGAGATAAATGAGGAGAATATAATACCAAGAGATTCAATTCAAGTTGGTCAATGGGCTGTTTATATAGTAGGATACAAGTTACAAGACAGCCCTTTACCTGTAACATTTGACGAAAGCCGAACATCAAGAAACTGGAAAGATGACCTGTTCTCTCCTGTCAATTTTAATGGAGTCTGGTTCTCAGCCGGCACAGCACAGTGGTCGCGATTTAACCCTGAACGATCATTTATACTTGCAAAGCAGAACGCACTGCAAAACCTATCGTTTCATCGACAAACCGTGGTGCAAGCACAAGAAAGACTATATAATGAAGACTTGAGCAACATTAATTATCACACATCACGCAGTGTTCTGACCAATATTCATGTGGTGCGTCGAGAGCAAGAAGGGTCAAATGCTCATGTGCTTATTGCTGTGCATGACGATGACATCATAAATTGGAGAAACTAAACAAAGGTTATGTCTAAGAAAAGTTTGTCCATATCTGCTTTAGCCGGTGTTATTGTTCTATTAGCTCTTACGCTTCAGTATCTGAACATTACCAATCAGGGCGACAGAATTTTTACTGACTATATGTTCAGAAATAATCCTGTAGAGATTGAGAATGATCGAATTTTGATGATCGGCATAGATGAAACCAGCCTTGCATATTTTTCTGAACAGCGAACATACTGGCCGTGGCCAAGAGAGTTCTATGCGATGCTAACACAATATCTTTCAGATCAAGGCGCAAAGGTTATTGTGATGGATATGTTGTTTGATACTCCGGATTTTGATCGGATTGCTTTGAATGGAGCAGCAAGCGATCAATTTTACATGGAAACCATGTATACCAATAAAAATACAGTTTTAGGGTTTAAAACAAGCCGATTGACTGACGATATGCCGGATATACCGATTCCTGATGAAATGACTCCGCCATTAAATGTTTCAGGGTGCTCTCAGTTTAGTCCACAGATTATTACCACCTTACCAATTACGAATTTTTTGCGGACTACCGCCGGACTGGGTAACACACATGTTGAAACGGACAGTGACGGACTAATTAGAAATCTCAGCTTCATCAGTAATCTTAATAATTATGGATTTCTTCCATCATTATCTATGGCGGCATATCTTCACTCGCTAAATCATGATGCAACTATTACATGCACAAATAATACCCTCACAATTGATGATATAAATATACCTCTTCAGCCCGACGGTTCTTATCTGATAAACTGGTACGGACGGGGAGGAACGCCCGGCGGAGCGTTTACTTACTATTCATTTCAACGAGTTTTACGAGACGCTATAAACTTGCAATTTCGGGAAAATTACGAGCCTGCAATTGATCCCGCCGTCTACAATGATAAAATCATTTTCGTGGGTGCAAATGCAGCCGGTTTGGCAGATATTAAAAACACACCTGTTAGTGCCTTGGCAGATTTCCCCGGCATGGAAATCCATGCTACTGCACTTCAGAATATTTTTGACCGCTCTTTTTTAACTAAACCATCTTTCACAGTTTCAGCACTTGCCTTAATTCTCCTGGCATTTTCCATCTCTTTTTTCTTTGGATATGTTGAAATCAAAAAAAGTACTGCCCTTGCAGCATTTCTAATTTTATTTTCTCCATTCATTGCGGGAATATCATTCACTACTTTTTATCTCCTCCTCCCTATTACATCCATATTGCTCGTTGTTGTATTGAGCTATACCGGGGTTATGAGTTTCAACTA
>SKGY01000166.1 GCA_007117235.1 Balneolaceae bacterium | reverse complement strand
CAGCTTTTTGAAGTCATTCACTGTTTCGCGAACGGCTTCTTCTGATGCTCTTAGAAGTTCTTTTTCTGATTCGTTTAAGTCAACTTCAATAATCTCCTTAATTCCTCCTTTTCCAAGCTTAACGGGTACGCCTAAAAAGAGGTCTTCAATGCCATACTCGCCATTTAAAAGTGCGCAGCATGGAAAGATTCGGTTTTGGTCCAACATAATTGCTTCTACCATTTGAGCAGCTGCAGCTCCGGGAGCATACCAAGCTGATGTACCCATAAGCCCGACAATTTCTCCGCCACCCTTTTTGGTGCGATCAACAATTTCGTTCAGTCTATTCTCGTCAATTAACTGAGTAACGGGAATGCCTGATACTGTAGTATATCTTGGCAGAGGAACCATTGTATCACCATGGCCGCCCATTAGCAGTGCCTGAATATCTTTTGGTGAAACATTTAATTCTTCAGCTAAAAAAGCGCGATAGCGGGCAGTATCTAGTATACCGGCCATACCCATCACCTGAGTCGACTTAAGTCCGCTGGATGCGTGTGCTACGTATGTCATTACATCAAGAGGGTTGGAAACAACAATGATGATAGTGTTCGGTGATTGCTTAACGAGCTCTTCAGTCACGCTTTTAACTATCTTTCCGTTTATTCCAAGTAGATCATCACGGCTCATTCCCGGTCTGCGCGGTACACCGGCTGTAATTACACAAACATCAGAATCTTTTGTGTCTGCATAGTCAACAGTTCCAACTAACCGAGTGTCAAAGCCAACTATAGGTGCAGTTTCCCACTGGTCAAGTGCACGCCCTTTTGATGGATAAAATGTTTTATCTCCGTCTTTTTTCTCAATGTCCAGCATGATTACTTCTTTCGCAAAATCACGCTCAGCGATGGTATAAGCTACAGTTGAGCCAACATTACCACCGGCTCCTACAACAGTTACTTTCATAGTAAGTTCAATCTTAAATTGAGGTTATGGCTTTATTTACCGTCATAGCGGTAAATGTCTTAGTAAAATACGCTTTAAGATAAGGGAAATATCACAGGGATTGAAGAAAGGAATAGCTGATTAGTGGGTGAGTTAATCTTCCCTCTTGTCTAAACCCCACATCAATTTGCCACGCAGCGTTTCAAAATAATTTTGATCAGGAAATTGTATAAGCTCAATAAAATAATCACTGCAGGTAATTTCCACCTTAAGCTTGTCATCTGTACTCACAACCTTTCCATCGTAAGAGAATAGAGTGTTGATACTCTCAGTTTCACTTTTAATAACTAAAGGTCGATCTGAAGGTAATACCAACGGTCGTGTTGTAAGCGTGTGAGGATTTATTGGAGTTAATAGCAAGATAGGTGTATTCGGAAGAACAATGGGCCCACCGGCAGATAAATTATAAGCAGTAGACCCTGTGGGGGTGGAGACTAAAAGGCCGTCAGCCCAATAATTATTTATAAATATACCATCATATTCTGCCTGCAGGGTAATCATAGAAGAGGTGTCTTTTTTTGAAAAAAGAAACTCATTTAAGGCATAAAACTCCTCACCATCTGATAATTTTGCTTTCAGCAAGTACCGTTTATCAAGGATGTAGTTTTTCTCTTTTATAGCATCCAAAGCCTTCTCAATAGATTCAGGCTGAATGTTTGCCATAAAACCAAGCTTTCCTGTATTGATGCCCAAAACAGGTATTGATCTGGGTTTCATTAGCTGGGCTGTATGCAGCATTGTTCCATCACCACCAATGGAAATGATGTAATCAGCATTTTTAACAGCTTCTTCTTCGGTTACGGTAATAGTGACTGAAGAGTGATCCAAAATTGAGGAAAAGTGGTGCTGAAGTTCAGACGAAACAGAAAGATAGACCCGGTTATTTTTGCACCAATTTATAACTTGCTCAAGAGGCTCCTGAACAGAGTACTTTTTGGGATTAGCAAGAATGCAAAATTTCATAGGCTATTGTTGAGAAGCACTTATCCGGATATTTCTGACGTCAATTAACCAAGGCACATCAGAAGCTTCTATTCCGCTGATGTGATTTTGATAAACCGAGACAATTTCAGATTCAGCTGTAAGCCAACCACTTTGTTGATTAAAAAAGCGTTGGTGAAATGAGTCAATAGTTCTAGAATAAAGAGAAATTTCAGGTATAACCACACGGATATCTACGAAATTTAGACTGGCATCGGGGGTCAGAACAGCACTATTAATTTGCGAAAACAGTGAACGGGCAAAAATATCATCAGTGAATCGAATATAGTATTCGTCAAATTGTGACTCATAAGTAGTTAAAGTATCGGCTTCAAAATTGAATACGAAGTTAGCGCGATATTCAAATAAGTCTTCATTCAGATCGATCAAACGAGATTGAAGCCAGCTGTTATCAATACTACTATTACTGTTTAGATATAGAGAAATTAATCTATGACTGTTATGAAGCGTCATTTTAAATTGATCGCGATAACTCCCGACAAGGTCGCCTTCATCTGATACGAGCTGATATGAACTACTTGGCCCAACTTCTGGGATGAAATCTACATTCCCAAGAATAAACTGCTGAAAAAGTTCACCTTCATTTTGAAATTTTATAATATCAATTCGATCGGCAAGTCTGTTAAGGCTCTCGTCTGTGGTCCGTTTAGAAAAAATTATACGATTTTCTTCTCTATCTCTTAATGAATATAATCCGGTTCCGACGGGGCGGGATGATAGCGACCTGTCACTTCTCTGTAATGCTTCACGAGGATAGATAAATAGGTAGGGCGAGGCTAGTTTTTTTAGAAAATCCGAATCAGGCTCTTTTAAACGAAATATTACTGTATCCGCATTTCTGACTTCAATTCCTGATACATCACTTACAACTCGTTTTGATGTATCGTAAATGTTTCTCTGTTCAAGAAAATAGCGCTCATAGCCTTCAATATTCATCAATAAATTTCCCGCATGCTCAGGCACGGTTACTAAAGCTGTTCGCTCAAATGCCCATTTAATGTCGTTGGCATGAATTCTCCGACCAACACCTGATACAAAAGCATTACTATCATGGAAAAAATGATCTCTGTTTATTTGAACCACATACTCTCGCCGGTCATCTGAAACTGAATGTGATGCTGCCAATGCAGGTGTTACTGAGCCATCAGCGGATAGCGTAAACAATCCGTCATAAATGAGTGATAGCACCCTCATCGTGCTTAAATCCTCAGCAAATAATGGGTCAAAATTTGTGACAGGATCTATTACACCGATTGTAAGCTGGCGAAATGTGTCTTCGTCGATTGTTGTATCAGCTGCGGCTGCACTTCTTGGCCCTTCAGGAACAACGGTGACTGTACTGCTACTTCCACACGATTGAATTAGAAGAGCTGCGATTAACAGTAAAAACAGAGAATAATTTTTGTAGTACATATTTCAGATTAATCTATTTAGTGCCTTTTAAGCCTTTAATACCCGAAACAGCTTTTTTACTAAGTAAGTTTGTTTCGTAGCTAAGAATGCGTCCGTTTTTCTGTTTGTGCTGTTTTAATGATATCTCAATTAACTTACGAAGTAGCTCAGGAAATGATAATCCGGACTCTTTCCATAAATAGAACGAGAATGATCCCGGGATGGTGTTTATCTCATTGAAATAGAATTGTTCTGTATCTTTGTTAACTAAAAAGTCGAAACGTGCCAGACCACTACAGTTAAATAATCTAAAAATTGTTCGTGATGTTTCTTGAATTGATTTAGCCAGCTCCGGCTTTATATCTGCGGGAATTACACGATCAGCTGATGCCATACCCTTAGCTGCATCATCTCTCAAGTATTTATCACTAAAAGAGAGAAGTTCTTCTTTACCGAGAGGCCTTTCGCATACACTGGCTCGATTAGATTCAGGAGTACCCAGCACCGAGCAGTTGATCTCCATTAAAGGTGACACTGCTTTTTCCACTAATAGATGCGCGTCATATCTGAAAGCTGTTTCGATTGCGGTTTTAAGTTCATCACGATTTTTTGCCTGTGCTACTCCAATACTGCTTCCCAGATGAACAGGCTTTACAATAAGTGGATACCCGATATTTTCAGCATCATTAATATAGTGATCCTCACTTTCAACCCACTCGTCTTCATAAAAATCAATTCCTTCCACAACTGCTATTCGATCAGCTTCGCAGAGCTTCTTGGCAGTCACTTTATCCATGCCTACAGATGAGCCCATCACGCCGCTCCCCGTATAAGGAATATTATATGTTTCACAAATACCCTGAAATGAGCCATTTTCACCAGATGCCCCGTGAAAAGCAGTAAGAACTGAGTAAATTAAAATGTCACGCTTCTTAGAAAAGATGCCGATTTTTTCTTCAGATAATACCGCCTGGCCAAGTTCATTCAGTGTAAAATGACATGGGATAGCATTTGCCTCGAGGTCTTTTAGATCTTTAAAATTCTCCAGTTCGAGCAACGTATTACCCGAATACCATCTTCCGGATTTTGAGATATAAAGCGGTACAAGGTTAAATTCAGAATCATTAAGTGCTGCAATTGCTTGCATGGCAGTCAGTACCGATACTTCGTGCTCAGGGGATACTCCGCCAAATGCAATAACAAGATTTTTAGTCATAAGTGGGTTGATTATAGGCTGATTGATGATACAAAGAACACTCTAAAAAAACAGAATTAGAGATCTATTCCACAAAATCTCGACAAGTTTATGTTCGAAGGATGAATATTTAGTATTTTTATGCCACTCGTGTGTTCGTATTAATATTTTAAAACTCAATGAGTCAAAAAACGATTCTTATTGTTGAAGATGAAGAGATGACCGCAAGGTTAATACTTTACAGGCTCAAGTCATTGGGATATATAGTCCATCATTCTAAAAATGGTGTTGAAGGCCTTGAGAAAATAAAAGAGTTGAAGCCCGATCTTGTAGTTTTAGATATCATGTTACCGGGTAAATCAGGATTCGAAATTCTACAAGAACTCCAGGACGATGAGTCCTTCGACTCAACCGGCATAAAAGTGATTATGCTTTCAAACAAAAAAAGAGTTGAAGATGTATCAAGAGGGTTTAAATTGGGAGCTATGGAATATGTTCCAAAACCATTTAAAATGGATGAGTTTCTGCTTCGTTTGAATAGAGTTTTAAATCAATAACCTTTCCTTTTGATCGACTTTTTAAATACCCATGCAGAACAAATTGTGCTGACTGTTGTCGTAATTTTGGCAATTTTCAGTCTAATTGTATTTGTAGGCGCTATCTATAGCAGATGGATGCTTCAGCTTGCAGAAAAGCGGAAGAAAAAAATCAGGGAAGATTTATCTGAAGTTGTGATTATGTATACACTCGGAGAATTATCACTGTCTGACCTAAAGAAGAATCTCTCCACAAAAACAGACTACTCAATCCTGTTACAGATATCCAACGAATTGGATAAGACACTTGAAGGTGACGAAGAGGTGAGACTTAAACGAATTATGAACTTGTCTGAAATCAGGGAGTATTTCATTGGACGGTTCAATTCAAAAAACCCTTTGGAACAAGCAAAAGCGTGCCTCTACTTTTCGAGAAAAACAGAGATTAAGGAGAGGTTTTTACCAAAGATTTACTCTTACACAAAATCAGATCACCCAATGCTTGCCTATGCAGCATGTATGGCAATTATAAGTCATGGCTCGGCAGGTCAAAAAAAAGATGCGATTCGAAATTTATTATCAAATGATGGTCTGTCGAATCAGGCGTTGAATGATGTGTTTTCAGAATTTCAGCTGAAATCATCTGATGACAGGATTGAAGAGTCGAAGTTATTGATGCAGCTTATAGATGAAAGAAATTACAACGTAGAGCGAACTGCATTGATGATTCGCACACTTGGTGAGCTTGGGTTTTATGAAAGTGCAGAGTTCTTGCTTAATGAATTTATGGAGATTCCATCGGAAGATTATTCTCCAGCCATCGTTGTTGCGTTGATTGATGTGCTGGCATTGTTTGGTATGGAAGAGATCCTGGAGAAGCTCTACTCTGAGTTTATTTCGTCTCAATATAGTGAGGTTAGGGAAGCCATAGCCAAAGCGTTGGGAGTATTTGGCAAAACAGAGAGTATTCCTTTTTTAAAATGGTTATTGGTTGATCCGGATTTTTATGTGAGGTTTCACTCAGCGAAGTCATTGAGTATGCACCCTAACATTGATTTGAGGAAACTGTCAGTTCCCAATATAGGTGATGAAGAGTTTGATGAACTTGTTGGTGAGATTGAATCTTTAACAGTTGAAGGATAACT
>SKGY01000162.1 GCA_007117235.1 Balneolaceae bacterium | reverse complement strand
CTGATCCAGATTGTGCTGCGCCATTTCTTAATATCTATTTGGTTTTTAAAATTTAGTCACTGCGTTCTTGCTTATCTACCTCTGTCAAAAGGTGAACACCGCCGATATGAATAGTGGATTGAGAACCAATTTTAGACTTGTGGCGGTAGTCTGTACTTTATTACGCAGGAATTTTTGTTCCTAGTCTCCTAAAATACAAAAATAACGCCGTTAATAGAAGCGGTTTCACTCCAAAAAAACTAAGCGGTTATAAGAAATATTTAATTGAAGCAACATCAGAATAGATTCTGATTGACTAGATATGGAACTGTATAATATTATTGATCACCGCTGTTTTTACTCAGCCTTTTTGCTTTATCCCACAGGGAATCCATCTCGCTAAGGTCGGAGTCTACAATAGACTTCCCCTGTTTGGCGAGCTCTTCTTCAATAAATTTGAATCGGGATTCAAATTTCCGGTTGGCTCCTCTGATGGATTCTTCTGCATGGAGTCCTAACAATCGACCAACATTCACAAGACTGAACAACAGATCACCAAATTCGTCTTTCTGTTCTCTGATGGTCTGATTTGCTACAGCATCGCGCCACTCATCAATCTCTTCGTTCAGCTTCTCCCATGCCAGTTCCCACTCCGTCCAGTCAAAACCAACATTCGATGCTTTCTCCTGCATTCGTTGCGCCTTGATCAGTCCGGGCAGATGATTAGGCACACCATCGAGTACTGATTTCTTTCCCTCTTTGAGTTTGATGGCTTCCCAGTTCGCCGCAACTTTTGAATCACTATCAGCCTCTGTAGTTTCAAATACGTGCGGGTGACGGCGAATCAGTTTTTCGGAAATGGAATAGATAACATCGTCTATAGAAAATATGTTAGTCTCGGTTGCCATTTTACTCTGAAAAATGACGTGAAGAAGCAGATCGCCCAACTCTTTGCGAAGCTCTCCCATGTCATTCTGCTCAATAGCTTCGACGGCTTCATACGCTTCTTCGATGAGGTTATCCTTAATCGAGTGATGTGTCTGCTTTTTATCCCATGGACACTCTTTTCTAAGGATTGCAATCAGCTCGACAAGGTCTTCAAATTTGTTTGATGGTTTCATGTAGTCAGTGTGTCAGTTTTTATAGTTTGTCAGGATTACAGTGGCAACAGTGTGTCAGTGGATTTAGATAATTGAGATTCAAATATACGGGCTATTTGTCATTGATGAACAGTTAGTTAACTCCATTCACATATTATAAAAGTAACTTGTTTTTTTTGGCGCTGACACACTGTTGCCTGCCCCACTGTTGACACTGTAAAACTGTAGCCCTGAAAAACTGTTGACACTGAATACTGATCACGTTTGTTTCTTCTCCTGTTGGGCTGCCGGAAAGAGGATGTTATTTAAAATAAGTCTATAGCCGGGACTGTTGGGATGAAGACTCAAATCAGTAGGTGGATCACCAACATAGTGCGTATAGTCTTCGGGATCGTGGCCACCGTAGAATGTAAATGTCCCTTCTCCATAATTTCCGTGGATTAATTTAGCCTGATCACGACCGGGTGATTCTGCTAAAATAGTTACGCTGCTTTTAATGGTATTTGTCTGAAAAGCTGTTGCCTGTCCGTAAAAACCGGGAATACTGCTCACATGATTTTGTGTAAGCATGGTTGGTATAGGATCCCATTTTGCTGAGAAATCAAATAGAGTAAAATAGTCGAGGCTTTCACTGATACGATTCAGATCAACCTCAATATCAACCGTTCCGTGTTCATAGATGTATGGATCGGTAATAAACTCAAAATTTTCGAAAGCAAAAGTGTTGTCGAAATTCAATCGTGAATTGATGTTTGGCTCCAATGGTGTCCCGTCAATTTCCGGTGGTACATGATTCATTCCATTCGATGCCAGAGCCAGATCAAATGTGTCCGTGGCGGAGCACATTGCAAACATAAATCCACCATTACCTACAAAATCACGTACTTCCAGAACAACATCCAGTTTCAGCTCTCTTACGGTTTCATATCCAAGATCATTTGCCATAGTTTGTAAACTTTGGACTCTGTTGATGTACCACGGTGCATTTCTGTACATCGACCAGAATTTTCCGAACTGACCGGTAAAGTCCTCATGATGAAGGTGAAGCCAGTCATAGTTGTCAAGCTCCCCGGATAGTACTTCAACGTCATAGATCTTGTCATAAGGTATCTCTGAGTAGTCAAGAGCGAGAACCACTGCATCATCCCAGGGCAGGGCACCGGGTGGTGTATAGACGGCTATTTTTGGGGCAGCTTCGAGATTAATCGCCGCCATATTTACGTTTGGTTGTTCAACCTGCTGAATGATTTGTGCAGCTTCCTGTTCGGATATCGGTTCGACTCTCACATTTCTGATTCGAGCTTTCCGAATGATTTCATTCGTATTAGTGGTCATGAATGATCCGCCTCTATAATTCAGAAGCCATTGTCCGGTTTCTCCATCAACAAGGTGATTGAAAATGATTCCATAAGCCTTCAGATGATTTGTTTGAGTACCATCCATGGGAATCAATACCCGTTCTTGGGCATAAAGAGAATGTAGTGATCCTGAAAACAGAAAGATGAATAGTAGAAGGAGGATTCTCTTCATAAGATTACAAGTAGTTTAACTCTAATGTTTGCAGCTTATCACGGGAATAGGATGAGTAGAACCCATCCGGAAATTCAAGAATTATATCTTCAAATAGTTCACTTACAGTCTCGGCGTCAAATCGTGTAAGATTTCTGGCGTAAGTGTCATAGTCGAATTTACCGGCCCCATCACGACCAAAAAATCTGTCTTCAGTAGAACTTTCACTCTCTTCATTTTTAAGATTAAAAAATGAGAAGATGTAGGGAGGTCGTCGGGGCATCTCAAAACCATCATGTTCAAGCATCTCTTCTGCCAGTGAGGCAAAATCCCACATCATACGTTCGCGCTGTGGTGATTGGCTGCGGTTTTCAATCTGACGCTCAAGCAGCATAAGTTTTAGCATGTTGTATTCAGAAGGTAATATCCGGGAGAGCTCTACAGTCAATTCATCTGCAAAGGGGTTGGTGCTGTTTAGCAGAATAGGTTCAAAAATCTTTAATGCACCTTCATAATTACCTGTATGAGCAAGAAACAGACCTTCACCTATAGCTTTTAATACGGAACCGGTTGTATCGGCACGCTGACCATTCTTAATCCACATTCTCAGTTTTACAGCATCGTTTGCATAGAAAGAGGAGTGTCTTCGCTCTAATGATTTCAGCTGTATATCAGCAAACTCAAAATCACCCGCAAAGAAATCACTCAGGCTAAGATAGTATCTACTCTGCTCAGACAGGTTAGAATTCTGCGTTGCACGATCGGCCCGAGTTAGTGCTTGCCTCGCTGATGTAAATGACCGCTCAAAAAGTGCAATACGTCCTTCAGCATAGAGTTCATAAGCCTCATTTGTTGATGAGTGGTTTTTCATTTGATCATACCAATAACGGGCTTTCTCAATGTCTTTGAATTCATCAAGTGAGAGATCAATTAGTAGTGAAAATACCCGCTCTGCCCGATCATAATTCGGAGTAGATTTCATGAGGCGTTCACCAGAACTGTACGCTTTTTGAAACAGTTCTCGCTGCCGTAAATCAGTTTCAAGATTGTTCTGCCGGAGATGCTGAGCCCACATTCTGTAGGTTGCAGCAAGTTCTTCGATTGCCCTTGCACGATGAGAACTCTGATCTTTCTCCGCATAGTATTCAAAGGCCCTGATTGCATACGGATAAACACCGGCTGACTGTAACTGGCTGCCGAGCGACATCAATGAATAAATTGTGTAGGGTGTTTGATTCTCATAGTAAGTTGCGAAATTGTAAGCCCTGTCATACTCTTCTGTTTCCAGGAGCAGCCAAGTAAGCAGTTGATAAAGCTGTGTATATGCCATATGCGACATATCGAGGTCAAACAAAAGGTCTTCAAGTTCGAATGACGCCGTTTGGTAAAAATCAGCATCCCGCATTCGCAGAAATCGTTGTTGAACCATTCCCATCTGATCGGGTGACTCTACCACCAGCCGATAGTATTCACGTACTGCCTCTTCAAATCGAGCAGCCTGCATGTATGTGTTGGCAAGTTCATTTAAAAAGAGGGTAGGGTTGTTCAGTTGCTCTTGTGCCTTACGGTATATTTCAACTGCTCTATTGTATTCCCTCCGCTTATTCATCGATGTGGCTACCGAATAGTATGCCTGAATGCTTTCAGGATTATTCTCAATTGTCTTTTCCCAGTTTTCAAATGCTTCCTCTTTATCGCCTTTTATGTGAAGAATCTCAGCAAGCTTGACAGTTGAAGAGATAAGCGAGCTGTTATTTTCTACTTGCCGTCGTGCGACTTCTTCAGCTTTTTCAAGCTGATTAAGGTTGATGAGGCATTCCACATAGCGATCAAAGAAAATTTGTGCCGAAGGATTTCGGGTATAGAGTTCTTCAAGAATGGGAAGTGCCTCCTCATAATTTTGCTGCTGCATCAGCCGGTTTGCTATCTGAAAATCACCGCTTTGTGCATTTGCAGTGGGTATCAGTCCCACTGAAAAAAAGATTATTAATAAGAGTGAACCAAACTTATTCATACGATTCAAAAAATAGAGTTTGATGAATATGAGGCATTAACAACTTCAAATTCTGGTAGAAAGAATGTACGGGAAAGCCCACTACGTTGTAAAAATCTCCGTCAATCTTTTTGACAAAGAGTGATCCGCGATCGTCCTGAATTCCGTATGCACCGGCTTTATCCATCGGGCTGCCACTTTCAACATAGTGATCTATTTCCTGCTCGGTTAACGCAGAAAACGTGACTTTTGTTCTCTCATAAAAAGAGAAAGATGTGGTAAGGTTGCTATTGCTGTCAGTAAGTCCAGCCCATACACCACTATAAACGTCATGAGTATTGTTGCTCAGTTTATTTAGCATACGCACTGCTTTTTCGGGACTCTCAGGCTTGCCCAAAATTAAATCATTAAGACAAACAATTGTATCAGCAGCCACAACAAAGGCATTTTTATGTCTTTTCGCAACATCTTCACCTTTTTGTTTAGCAAGACTCTGTACAATTCTGGAAGGTGGAAGTGACTCGTCTACAATCTCTACAATGGATGATGAATCGACAGTAAATGAGAGTTTCATCTGATTAAATAGCACCGCCCGGCGAGGACTTGCTGAGGCCAAAATGATCTTCATATTAAATAGAATTCGCTGTAGAGAAGTTTTCTGTTTTTAAGATATTTGAATAACTTAAGAAATCCCTGATCACAGAAAAATTGAATTAAAGTTATTGTAATGTCAGCCAAACGCAGAAAAAATAATGAGACCAAGCCGATGCTCTTCTCACCGCTCAACTATAAACTGCTCGGCATCGGTGTTTTGCTTATAGCGATCGGGTTTACCGCTATGCGTTTGGAGAATGAAGTTTACGGTATCGTATCTCTCTATATTTCACCTATAGTCATACTCTCAGGGTATGTTCTGGTGATCTATGCCATATTGAAGCGCGACCACAAGTTGGAAGATTCAACCGGCAACGTTTCATCCTAATGAGATTTGGATAGGCTAACAAACTACTTTTTCGGAATAATTACTATCTATCTCTTCATCATTGAAGGAAGAGCTGATGATCATCTGTTAATCTTAACAGGTCTGCTTTTCTCGTCCATACTTGCCTACATCGCTTTTTTGTTAAACTGGATCACTCTAGACGCAACAAAGTCGGTAATTGTTCTCGGAACCATTACCCTGGGGTTCGGCGGCTGGTGGCTCGCATTTGCCATGATCTTCTTCTTTTTTAGCAGCGCAATTCTTACCCGCAGAAAGTTAAAAAGCGGTGTTGTCGATTTTGAAAAACGTCACATCCACCATGACCTGCAAAAGAGGAGAGATGGTTATCAGGTGTGGGCTAACGGTTTTTGGGTTGGGATTTTTGTGATCGGTTGGTTCTTTACACAATCGCCCGCTTTTTTAGTAGGTGCATTTGCTGTTATTGCAACGGCTACTGCTGATACATGGTCTACAGAATTGGGAACAACCAAGCCCGGTAAAACACATTTAATAACCAGCTTCAAAATCGTAGAGCCGGGAACAGATGGTGGCGTAAGTTACAAGGGAACGCTGGCTGCTCTCTTTGGCAGTCTGTTAATCGCACTTTTTACTCTCCCTGTCTCTAATTTCTCAATATCCATTTTCATATTGGTTTTTCTGGCGGGATTCGTTGGTGGCCTGGTTGACTCTTT
>SKGY01000032.1 GCA_007117235.1 Balneolaceae bacterium | reverse complement strand
TTTTCACGAAAAATCATTTTCGGTTATTGGGCTATAGCATTGTCATCATTAGCCATTGCGTTCATTGGCTTCCTTGTTTGGGGACACCATATGTTTACAGCCGGTCAATCTTCGCTGGCAAGCATGGTCTTCTCATTCCTAACATTTTTGGTTGGTATACCAACCGGTATTAAGATCTTTAACTGGCTTGCAACCATGTATCGCGGTTCGATTGATATGAAAACCCCAATGCTCTACGCAATGATCTTCTTATTCCTTTTCACCATCGGTGGATTTACAGGAATTATGCTTGGTGCACTTGCGGTAGATATTCACCTTCATGATACATACTACGTTGTAGCTCACTTCCATTATGTAATGATGGGTGGTATGGTAATGGCATTTTTGGCAGGACTCCATTACTGGTGGCCAAAAATGTTCGGTAAGATGTACAGCGAATTTTGGGCAAAGCTCTCTGCGGTAATTATCTTCATCGGATTTAATATGACATTCCTTCCTCAATTTGTAATGGGATCACAGGGAATGCCGAGAAGATATTTCAACTACATTGATCAATTCCAGTCATTTCACCAATTCTCAACTATTGGCTCGTACATAATTGGTATTGGATTTTTTATCATGTTCGGATACCTTCTTCATTCGCTTCTCAGAGGCGAGAGAGCTTCTTCAAATCCATGGGGAAGCCGTGCAATGGAATGGCAAGTATCATCACCTCCACCACTGCACAATTTTGAACATACGCCTGTGGTAATCAACGGACCTTACGACTATCACAAACCGATGTCTGAATTCCAGCTTGGTATTGCAAGCAAGCATCATCACGGGCATCAAGATCACGATGTGAATAAAACTGAAATAGTAAAAGATAAAGCTTAAAGCATAAATCATGTCTGACACCTCTGCTGTTACTGAGCATAAAACAGACCACATCCAGCATCACTTTGTTGATAGTGATCAGCAGTTTGAGTCCTCCAAAATGGGGATGTGGATCTTTTTAGTGACTGAAATTCTCTTTTTTGGCGGATTATTTGCCGCATATATTGTGTACCGTGCATGGTACCCTGAGCTTTATCTGGAAGCATCAACTCAGTTGAACGCTTTCTGGGGGACAGTTAATACTGCCGTTCTGATTGGTAGTTCATTGACAGTAGCTATGGCTATTAGATCTGCACAACTAAATCAGATCAAAGGGTTGATTATAAATCTCTACATCACCATTGGCCTTGCAATCACGTTTATGGTGATTAAGTATTTCGAATATGCTGAAAAACTTGAGAAAGGAATCGCCCCCGGTAGATATTATACATATGATGGTTTGGAGCACGAAAAAGCCAATATATTTTTCAGCATTTACTATATGATGACAGGACTCCACGGAATTCACGTTGTTATTGGTATCGGCTTGATGATTTGGCTTGTTGTGAAAGCAAAGAAAAAAGTCTTCCACAGCGGCTACTACACTCCCGTTGAAATTACCGGACTCTACTGGCACCTTGTGGATGTCATCTGGATTTTCTTATTCCCATTACTATACTTGATAGATTAATCTAAAACTTTTTCAATACCATGAGTGGACATCATATATCATCAGCTAAGTTTTTGTGGGGAATCGGGATTGCTCTGTTCTTTCTCACATTTGTTACTGTTGCCGTAACCTGGATTCAAATTCCTGAACCATGGAATGTTGTTGTAGCTATAGCGATCGCAGTAGTAAAGGCGACTATCGTTGCACTATTCTTCATGAATCTTTGGTGGGACAGTAAATTCAACGTGCTACTTTTTATTATGTCTATTGTGTTTTTCATATTGATGATAGGCATTACTCTATTAGACACACTTTACAGAACAGACCCTATTCCAAGTTTCTAAAATAAATCATCTTTTTTGAAAAGCCGGTTTCTTACGAGATCGGCTTTTTTTATATATAATATTCGGGCCACTGCAGACACTCACTGTCTAAATAATATGAATTAATAGAACAGACAAATATGAATTCACTGAAAGTTGGTAATCTTGAACTCTTCCCTATCGAGACCGGGCGGTTTATGTTAGATGGAGGCGCAATGTTTGGAGTAGTCCCGAAAACACTTTGGAGTCGTCAAATACCTTCTGACGACAAAAATCGCATTCCTATGGCAATGAGATGTCTGCTTGTTAAATCAACTGCCACCGGACGAATATACTTGATCGATAATGGCAGTGGTAACAAATTTGATGAGAAAATGCAGAAAATCTATGGATTAGATTATGATCACAGCGACCTGCTATCCTCACTATCCGAAGCCGGTGTTTCACCGGATGAAATTACCGATATGGTATTTTCCCATCTGCACTTTGACCACTGTGGTGGTACAACAGATTATGATGAATCCGGAGATTTATATGAAGTCTTTCCTAATGCTACATACCATGTAAACAGCAGACACTGGGATACCGCAAATAGTCCCAATCAACGTGAGAAGGCGTCTTTTTTTCCTGAAAATATCAAACCAATCGGTGAAAGTGGACGTTTGAATCTTGTAGATGACAACCACGAGCTTGAAGAAGGGTTCAGCACTATACCAATGCACGGGCACACGATTGGTCAGCAGCTCCCTCTCTTCACTGACTCGAATAAAACAATTGTTTACGCAGCCGATCTATTTCCTACATCTGCCCATGTGCCACTACCCTGGGTGATGGGTTATGATATGTACCCGGTTCAAACTCTGCGTGAAAAAGAAGAGTTTATGAATAAAGCTGCTGACAAAAAATGGTACCTTTTTCTTGAGCACGATGCATCCAATGAGGTGATCACGATCGCCAAAGAAAATGGAAAATTTGTGATGGAGCACTCTCTAAAGCTATCCGAAATCGAATAAAATTGACTTTTACATCGTTATAGGTCACGTTGCCAACAAACATAATGTTGAATGTCTGAACAGAAAAATAAATTAACCAGATCATCAGTAGAGGAACTTTACTCTTTACTGAAAAAAGCTCATAAAAAGTTAGTGAGCAGATCACGGTTTATTTCTCTCTTTTCAGCTCTTACGGTACTATTTATTGGTATCACAATTCTCATTTATACTGATCAGACAGCATATTTCAGTGCAGAGGTAAAATCATCAGTTGCACTCATAATTCTGATACTATCTACTTCAATCGGAGTACTATTTTACCGGTCTTCAAAAACGGTTGATTTTAATGAGTTCTATCAAACGCTTTTAAAATCAATCAACAAAAAAGATCTGATCAGCGCTGTGGATCTCTATCAGGATCCATCTCAGAACTCCTCTAAATTTTCTCAGGCTGCCATTAATCGGAAGCTAAAAGGCGTATCAATTGAGTCCATAAGTCGAGACGTTCAATCTTACATCAAGAGTACCAAGGTTAATCACTATTTTAACTCTGTATCGGTTATTCTAGTTTTATCAGCATCCATTTTTGCATTCACATCAGTATTTATCACAGACAGTACTTCACGCACACTCACGCTTTGGGAAACTTTTGATAAACCGAATCCATATCTGTTTTCAGTCCTTCCCGGGGATACTACCATTGTACATGGTTCTTCGATTGAAGCTGGTGTTATTTTTGAAAGTGATAATATCCCAAATAATCTATTATTCGCTTTTAAGACAGACGTTGAAGAAGAGTTCAGAAGCAGACCGTTAAGAGAAGTTAGTCCAAATCTATTTCAAATAGACCCCATTGAGTTAACTAACAATGTAACGTTCTACATTGAAATGGATGGATTCAAAAGTGAACAGTTTAAAATTGATGTTGAACTCCAGCCTCGCTTTGATCAACTCACAGTAACAGTTTCCCCACCACCCTACACAGGATTAGCTGATCGAGAGCATTCGTATCCTTACTCAGAAATCAATTTTTATGAAGGCTCAACCATTACACTTTCCGGCCGGACGAATAAGCCAATAAGCTCAGCAATTCTACAAACTAAAGAGAGCATATTTGATCTGGAGATCACCCAAGACAGCTCTGATCTTGCATTCACTTTTAAACCGGAAGGTTCTGACACTCTGCATTTTGACCTCAAAGATAATGAAGGTATTTCCAATCGAAACAGATTTCGTACTGTTCTCAAGCAGCTTGCCGATCAATACCCTGTTGTATCAATTCAGGAGCCGACCGGTACAATACTTAAAACTGACCCCAGAGAGATTGAAGTATTCTACCAGGCTACGGACGATTTTGGATTAACCCGGGCTGACTTGAAATGGACTCTCAGGCGGGCTTTCGTTGAGACTCCAATCGAAGATGCCATCAATCTTTCCAGACCGGCTAACGGAAGAATTGAGTCGTTTGAGTGGGACTTGAGTGATATGAATCTGCGACCACGTGATGAACTCGAATTCAAAGTCAGGGTTTGGGACAATGATGCTATCAATGGTTACAAAATGGGCGAATCACAGAAGGTAATTATTCAGGTTCCATCCTTGGCAGATTATTTCGAAGAACTGGACAGCTCAGAAAGAGACATTCGAGATAATCTTGATGAGGTTACTGAGCGATTTCAGTCTATGGAGCAGGAGTATCAGGATTTTCTAGAGCGACTCAGACAAAATCCTGATGGTGGTTTTGAAGAACAGCAGATTATGGAAGAGATCAAAGAGAGGCAAGAACAAATTGAAGAGACTGTCAGACAGATGAATGAGAGGTTTGAGCAACTTCAAAATGAGATTCAGCAGAGTGATCGTACTTCCGAAGATACAAGACGAGCATATCGTGAACTTCAGCAATTAATGAATGAACTTGATGATCCTGCACTGCGCGAAGCCATGGAGCAAATGCAGCAGGCTCTTGAAAACATGTCTCCTCAAGAACTGGAGAGAGCTCTTGAAAATATGGATTTCAATGAGCAGCTCTACAGGGAGCGGCTGGAGCGTACAGTTGAGCTGTTTAAGCGGCTAAAAATGAACAGTGATCTTGATAAAATCGCAACCCAATATGAAGACCTCTCTCAGCGAACTGCTCCTAATCCTGACCAGAATCAGGATCAGTTGCAGAATGAGTTAAATTCAGTTCAGGAAGATATTGATACCCTTGAAAATCAACTACAGGATCTTGACAGTAATCCACCCAAAAGATCTGAAGAGACATTGAGGAAACTGAAAGAGGATGCATTATCTAACCTCGAACAAATTAAAGATCAGCTTGAACAGTTAATGCAAGGTTCAGAATCAACAGATGATCCTCCGACAGGTGAAGATATTCAAAATCAACAGCAGCAAATTAGTGAGAACTTGCAGGAAGAAGCAGAGAAGTTCAGATCATCCATCCAGCAAATGAGCGGACAACAACTGCAGGTAAACATTTTAGCTTTACAAAGATCGTTGTACACCCTTTTAGAACTTTCAAGCCGTCAGGAGTACTTATCACAATCGTCATCAGAAACTCGAAATCGAAGTCAGGGTTTTGTTGATCTTGCACGCTCACAACGTAATGTGAGTAATCAATTTTCATTTGTAGCTGATACACTATTTCAGATCGCATCAGAAATTCCGGGCGTGCCGAATGCAGTCATTCAGAAAAAAACTGAGACTGAAAGAACAATCAACAGGTCTGTCGACGAGATGGTAGAGAGAAATCAACGGGGAGCAACAGTTACATCTCGTGAATCGCTTGCAGGAATTAATGATTTAACGTCAATGGTAGCTTCTCTAGTCGATCAATTGATGGATCAGCAGAACGGCGGTGGTGAAGGCGGCGGCGGAATGAGTATGCAGCAAATGGTAGAACAGATGCAGCAAATGTCGGGAGATCAAATGCAGCTCAATCAACAGCTTCAAGACCTTGTTAATGATTTACAGGGGGAGCGTTTAACCCGTGAAGAATCCGAACGTCTGGATCAGCTGGCACGTCAGCAAAATGAAATTCGTAACCAGATGCGTGAGTTGCAGCGTCGAGGTGCGCTAAATCCGGGCGATCGCGCCATGAGTGAGTTGGAAAGAATGATAGAGCAGATGGAAGAATCTATCAACGATATGCGGGGAGGAATGACCGATCCACTTATGGTTCAGCGTCAACAGAATATATTATCACGAATGCTTGAGACGGAAGAGTCACTGCAACAACGTGGTGAGAGTGACGAGCGGGAAGGCAGGGATATCACCTCTTTTGACCGTACACTTCCACCCGAAATGACTCTCGAGGAACTACAGCAGGAGATCAGATCAAGGCTCCAGGATCCAAATTTTTCACGTTTCTCTGAAAGATATCAGCGACTAATTGAGCTCTACTTTGAACAATTGAGGCGGTTTGAAGACAGACCGGTTCCAAACTAAACTTTATACTATGAAATTACGCTACACAGTTCTTATCCAAATCCTGGTACTTGCCTTT
>SKGY01000251.1 GCA_007117235.1 Balneolaceae bacterium | reverse complement strand
TCTGTGTGTTTTGCCTCTTCCCATAAAAATGAAGTGAGAAAAATCTCTTCTTCAATTCTCCCTTCTTCAGCTATAACCTGAATCAATGGAAGAATGTCTTGAGTAACGGCTTCTTCACCTGAAACAAAAAGTGATGTGAGATGAGAGATTATTCTTTTCTCTTCTGATGAAAGGGCTAACCAATCATTACGATCTTTTGAAAAATCTATATCAGCCGGATTCCATATTCCATATATTTTTGCCTTTTGAAAAAGTTGCATTGGATAGCTATCAAAGTCCAAGCCCCTTGTTGTAGTAACAAATGATTTTTTCTCTTTTTCTTGATGTTTAGAATTTACGGTAGCTTTATTTTTTATCTGTAATGTGTGCTTATAAACAGGAGCCGTTTCGAGCAGAGATTTAGCAGACGTGCGTTGAGTTGATAAATTTAAAAGACTTCCTTTCTCCAATAATAGTTTACCCTTCATGATAGCCATGGTAGGATCTTTTTTATTCTGTATTAATTCTATCCAGGTATGTTCATCAGCGGTTAATATTATATCGCTAATTTCTTGATCTTCTTTTGTTGCGAACCTCAACTCATGACATTCCCCGTATTGTAGATCTAGATAGAATCCCAAATAGTTTTTAGAAGAGATGTTTTCAGGTATTGGGTTAAACTTTAGGAGAACAGGTGCATTCCAATTACGTGCTTTCTGTTTGTAGTCTTTGCTCTTATCTATTTTAATTTTCCAATCGTCGATCCATTTTTGAGTGAAATAATCATTTACTTCATGTTCATCTTTTTTTTTAAACCACATAGTAGAGCCTGATCCAATAAATTATTATCAATTTAACTTCGTTTAGATATTCCAAATAAAGCGATATTTTTAATGAAGTGTATACTATGTTTTTAAAATACACTAAATAAAATAAAAACAATACTATATGAAAAGTTTATATCCCTCTTATGATGTCATTGTAGTGGGTGCGGGACATGCAGGTAGTGAGGCCGCGGGCGCTGCTGCAAAAATGGGAGCTAAAACCCTTCTTATAACCATGAACATGGACGCCATTGCCAAAATGTCTTGTAATCCGGCCATGGGTGGAGTAGCAAAGGGTCAGCTTGTGAGAGAGATTGATGCACTTGGGGGACTGAGTGGTATAGTTAGTGATCAAAGCGGCGTTCAGTTCAGGATGCTGAATCGCTCAAAAGGTCCTGCTATGTGGAGTCCGCGCTGCCAAAGTGATAGGGTTCTTTATGCTTTAAAAATGAGAGAGCAACTTGAATCTATACCAAACCTATATTTTCGGCAGGATAATGTTGTTGACATCTTGACTGATGATAGTGGTAAGTCTGTAACAGGAGTTGTCACACAGACCGGTCAAACTTTTGAAGCTAAATCTGTTATCCTTACCAGTGGTACATTCTTAAACGGGGTTATTCATATTGGTGAAAGTCAGTATGGAGGAGGCCGGTCCGGGGAGCGTGCTTCAATAGGAATATCTGCTTCCTTAGAGAAGCTTGGGTTTGAAATAAGCAGGCTCAAAACAGGAACACCGCCTAGAATTGATGGTCGATCGATTGACTATTCGAAACTTGAAGTACAGTATGGTGATGAAGATCCAAGCCCTTTCTCATTCATGACTGATAGTTTACCCGGGATTGAAGAACAGTTAACGTGTTGGATTGGATATACCACTAATGATGTACATGAAATGCTCAAAACTGGATTTGACAGAAGCCCCATGTTTAGTGGGCGAATTAAATCAATTGGTCCTCGTTACTGTCCAAGTATTGAAGATAAAATTAACAGATTTGCTGACAGAGATAGACATCAACTTTTTCTAGAACCTGAAGGATGGAACACTTATGAGATGTATTTAAATGGTTTCTCAACTTCATTACCTGAAGATGTCCAGTATCATGCTTTGCGAACTATTCCTGGTTTTGAACAGGCTGTAATGCTTCGCCCCGGTTACGCAATTGAGTATGATTATTTTCCACCATATCAAATAAAAAGAAGCCTGGAAACAAAGAATGTACAGGGACTATTTTTTGCCGGTCAAATCAATGGAACAACCGGTTATGAAGAGGCTGCTTGTCAAGGATTGATTGCCGGAATTAATTCAGCACGTTTTATTCAGGAGAAAGAGTCTTTCATTCTTAAAAGATCAGAAGCATATATAGGTGTTTTGATTGATGATTTGATAAATAAAGGGACAGAGGAGCCTTATAGAATGTTTACATCCAGGGCGGAGCATAGGATTTTGTTGCGGCAGGATAATGCAGATTTGAGATTAACTGAACTTGGTTATCGCATTGGCCTGGTTGGTGAAGAGCGCTATAAACGTTTTTCTAAGAAAAAGGAAGAAGTAGATCGACTATATGATCTGATTTCAGATTATACCGTTCGTCCGGAAAAAATGGACAGCATGCTTGTTGAAAAGGGGACGACTCAATTGTCGCAACCTGTGAAGGCAAAATCTCTAATACCAAGACCTGAAATACACCTTCAAGATCTATTGAGTGCGGACAATGAACTCAATACCAAAGTATCTGAAATTACCGATAACAGATATGTTGTTGAACAAGTTGAGATTCAAATTAAATATGAAGGTTATATCAAACGCGAGTTTGAAATGGTTGAAGAGATAAGCAAACAGGAAAACTCACTGATACCTATTGAGTTAGATTACAATAAAATAAAGAGCCTTTCTTCTGAAGGGAAAAGTAAATTAGAGAAAATAAAACCGGAAACTATTGGTCAAGCCTCAAGGATAAGCGGAGTATCTGCTAGTGATGTTGCTGTCTTAATGGTTTATTTAAAACGATAGGCGTTTCACGTGAAACATAATTATAAAAAAATAGAAGTAAGCTTTTCAGCGCTGGAATCAGCAAGAAAATTATACAAAGAGCATGAACAACAATTAGAGGATTATCTTGACAATTTGCTTGAGTGGAATGATAAAATTAATCTTGTAAGCAGAACTGTTTCACGTGAAACACTAAGAGAACACATTATCCACTCGTTAATTCCGGTTGTGTTGGGGTTAACAAAAAAACACAATAAATGGATTGATGCTGGGACGGGTGGTGGATTTCCTGGCGTACCATTAGCTATTTGCGAGACAGAATCGTACTGGTTGCTCAACGATAATGTAAAAAAGAAAATGAAAGTGCTGGATGATATAGTCAAATCCATAGAGTTAAGAAATGTGAAAGTGTTACCTATGAGCATTTCTTTGGCAGAGCTGCATAAAGGGACCGGTGTAGTGACTAAGCATGCATTTAAAATTGATGATTTACTGAGGCTGCTGGGCTCAAAACCATGGAAGACAATCTTAATGTGGAAGGGGGTGGCTGGAGCAATAGAAGAGCTGGACGCCTCGAAAAAGAAAATAGCTTGCACTATTTACGAGTTTAAGTTTGGTGAAAATGAGCCCTTTTATGAAGGGAAGGGTTTAGTTAAGATAGAGAGGTAACCGGATCGGGATGGTTTAAATCATAAAATGCCGCAACTTCTTCGATTAATGGTTATAACACCAATCAAAAGTGATTGGAATCATTACATTTTAAGCAACTCAAATAATTTACTATGTCTCGATTAAAAAGCTCTGAAAGAAGAATGAAAATGATTCTGATGTTACAAGAGTCAAAAAAACGCATTACCGTTGACGAGCTTGCCGATATGTTTGACGTTAGTAGGCGCACCATCTTCCGGGATTTCAATGTTTTATCAGAACTAAACGTGCCTGTTACATGGGATCAATACAGCGGTTATGGTGTAATGGAAGGTTATAAAGTACCGCCGTTAATGTTCAACTCAAGGGAGTTAGCAACTATCATGGTTGGGCTCAACTTTGTTAAATCACAAGTGGATAAACAATTAGTGGAGGATGCTAAAGGTGTAGAGCTCAAAATAAAAAATGTTCTACCTGATGAACTTAAAGAGTTTATGAACTCACTTGACGACAGAACAGTAGTAGATCCCTTTCTACATTTTGGTTCAGAAAAAAAAGACGGTGGAAACTGGTATTTAGTCAGCAGTGCTATTTCTCAAAAGAAAAAATTATCCTTTACATATAAAAGTCAGAGTGATGAGAAAGTTACCAACCGAATTATAGACCCATACTTATTGGTATTTTACCGGGATCATTGGAATGTGATCGGTTTTTCAGAGAAAAGAGACGCTATTCGAAATTTTGTACTAGATAGAATGGATGAGGCCAAAATTTTAGAAGAAAATTATGAAGAGAGAGGCAAAATCAACGCAGAGGCACTAATTTTTAATTCTAACGAATCAGGGCAAATAGTAGAGGTATTGGTAGATAAAACTGCAGATCGCTCGTTTAGAGCCAATCTGCCAACAAAAGTATTTAGGGAAATTGTGGTTTCAGATAAAAAAATTAAGGTGTCGTTCAAATTTAATAATTTGGACTACATGAACGAATGGTTGCTTCAGTTCGGGAAAAGGGTTGAAATTATTACCCCAAAAGAACTGATAGAAAAAAGAGACAAGTTATTAAGATCTATGCTTGGGAAATAAAAAAGGCTCCAAAATTTCGGAGCCTTTTTCAAATCTGTGAATTTTATGAATGATGATTATTCTACCGAAGGAGCTTCCGCCTCGTCATCGTCTTCATTAACTACCCTGGTTACAGCAGCAATTTTTCCTTCATCATCCAATCTCATAATTCTTACTCCCTGAGTGTTTCTCCCCATAGTGCGAAGACCCTTACACTGCATTCTGATAACTTTACCACCATTTGTAATAACCATGAGATCATCATTATCAGAAACTTCTTTAAGAGCGATCAGATTGCCAGTTTTAGGGGTTATCTTCAATGTAATCACACCTTTACCGCCTCGACTTTGCTCTCGATAATCATCAACTAAAGAACGTTTACCGTAACCATTCTCAGAGATGGCCAATACAGTGGCTTCATGGGTATTCTTTATAACTACCATGTCTACGAGTTCATCATCTTTGTCAAGATTCATTCCCCGAACCCCGGAAGTATTTCTACCCATTTCACGAGCTTCACTTTCATGGAATCGAATAGCCCGTCCTTTTTTGTTGGCAAGGATGATGTTGCTATCGCCATCAGTAAGGGCTGCTCCTAACAGACTGTCATCATCTTTGATATTGATGGCAATAATTCCATCTCTTCTTGGGCGACTATAAGCTTCAAGGGTGGTCTTTTTAACTTGGCCCTGCTTTGTAGACATGATAATGGAGTGTTTGTTTATATACTCCTCATCATCCAGTGTTTTAACAGGAACAAATGTTTTAATACTGTCATCTTTCTGTATATCGATCATATTTACAATTGCGCGACCTCTAGAAAGTCTTGAACCTTCCGGAATTTCATATACTTTGAGCCAGTAGCAATTCCCTTTTTCAGTAAAGAAAAGAATGTAATTATGGTTTGTAGCAACAAACAGATGTTCTACATATTCATCATCCTTAGTAGTGGTTCCTTTCATTCCCTTGCCGCCACGTCGTTGACGTCGATAACCACTTACAGGCATACGTTTGATGAAACCTTTATTGGAGATTGTAACAACAACATCCTCATCGGCAATCATGTCTTCAATACTGAAATCATCTGCTGAGTAGACTATTTGTGTGCGTCTTTCATCGCCATATCTGTCTCTCAATTCAATTAGCTCTTGCTTAATGATCTCATTTTGTTTTTCCCTGTTTGAGAGAATTTCTCTGTATTCAGCAATTCGATCAACAATATCTCTGTACTCTTGATCAATTTTTTCACGCTCCAGTCCCGTCAACTTCTGAAGACGCATATCAAGAATGGCTTTAGCCTGAAGATCAGTAAGGGCGAACTTTTTACGTAATTGTTCGTTGGCTTCCTGAGGATTTTTTGAAGCACGAATGGTTTTGATTACCTCATCAAGATTATCGAGAGCAATTTTTAACCCTTCAAGAATATGAGCTCTGGCTTCTGCCTGATCCAGATCATAAATCGTACGACGAATAATTACTTCAACCCGATGTTCGATAAAGTGTTGAATCAACTCCTTTATGGCCATCACTTTTGGACGACCTTTAACAAGCGCAAGATTTATTACACCAAATGTTTGTTGCATTTGAGTGTATTTATAAAGCTGATTTAGAAGGATACCGGTATTAGCACCACGTTTAAGTATGATTACAATTCTCATACCTTCACGATCAGACTCATCTCTAATTTCAGAGATATCTGTAATTTTTTCATTATGAACCAGATCGGCAATCTTTTGGATAAGCGTTGCCTTGTTAACCTGGTAAGGAATTTCTGTTACAACAATTTGTTCGCGATTATTTCGAAGCTCTTCAACATTGGCACGTGCCCTCATGGTAATTTTACCACGCCCTGTTTCATAAGC
>SKGY01000105.1 GCA_007117235.1 Balneolaceae bacterium | reverse complement strand
GTTTTCCAAGCTGTGCTGATGTGATTGCGGTTAAAAGGGAAGACCCTGAAAGAATAACCCCGATCGCAAGAGAGCTCTTTTCAAATTTCTCATCAAGCAGAATAGTGAAGAAAGTAATATACCCGCCATATAAAATGATAAAAGTGAAGAACATTCCAAGAAAAAGGCCAAGTACCATCTTCGACATCAAAGCCGATTTAATCTCACTTAGGTAGAGATTGATGCCTAAACCGTTTTCACTTTTTTCTTGCTTAAGGAAGAGGAGAACAAATAGCCCGACAGGAATTGCTATTAAACTCAGGAAAAATGGATAGTGCCATCCTAATATTGCGAGTGCTCCGCCAATAGCGGGATACATGGCGGTTCCAATACTAAGTACACTACCGTTATAACCCATTACGGTTGCGCGTTTGTTGCCTGAATAGAGATCACCTATTAAAGTTAGATTCAGAACGCCCAATGCCGCACTGCCCACTCCTTGAAATACACGAAAAAGGAGAAGTTGCTCAAATGATGTAGCAAATGCACATGCTGTTCCTGCAATACCGAATAATAAGAGTGATGGGACAAGAATTACTTTACGATTATAACGGTCAGCCAATACTCCAAAAATTGGGGTAAATACTATACCGGGTAGAGTAAAAAATGTTATTAAAAGGCCGATTTGGCCACTTGAAACATCCAAAGATCTTGCAATGGAAGGGAAGGCCGGTGCAATACTCGAAACACCCATAACTGCGGTTAGTGTGACGCCAAAAATGATGTATAAATTAACGTCGCGCAGAAGCCCGGGTCTGTTTTCAGAAATGGTCAAGAATGATTATTAATTTTAATAGATTATAAAATATAAAAGCTTTAGAGTTTAGAAAGTTCAGAATCACTGTAAAAACAGGTGAATTTATCTGAAAAGTTTACTTCATTGATTCATTCAAAATTAGTACACTTGCACAGTCTGATCAAAAATTAATCCAATTCATCACTTTGTTAGTAAAAGAACGTGTTTTAAAAGACATTAAAAGCAGAAAGTACACAATTAAAATTGCTGATACTGAGGCAGAAGTGGATGCCGCATTGAAATTGAGGTATAGAGTTTTTAAAGAGGAGCTGGGCAGAGATTTTAAATTTGATGATGAAAAAGACAAAGACAGATATGACGACCAATCCCATCATCTGATTGTAATTAACAATGAGGATCAGTCAATAATTGGTACTTACAGACTGCAAACTTACGAAATGGCTCAGGATGGGCACGGTTTTTCCAGTGAGGAAAAATTTCATATAGAAAATTTACCGGCTAATGTGCTGCAAAATGCTGTTGAGGTTGGGAGAGCATGTATCAGCAAAGAACACCGAAGTGGACGCATTCTCTTTTTTCTTTGGAAAGGATTTGCAGAATATTTAACACATTTCAATAAACGATACCTTTTTGGATATGCCGCTTTGGACAATACGAGTATTGATGTAGCGATGAATACTTTTCATCATCTGAAGGCTGAAGGATATCTTCATCCTGAACATCAAATTGAGCCGAAAGAATCTTACAAAATCAAAGGGTATAAAAAACCAGACTTACCCGGTGAAATTGATGTTCCACCACTTCTGCGAAACTATCTTGATGTTGGGTGCCATATTTGTGGTGAACCATCTTACTACGAAAAGAATAATCTAAGCCACTTTATCATTTTGCTCGATGTCGAGAATATTTCAGACCGGGTTAGAAAGTTATTCTTTGGATAAGTTTTTGTATTCTGAATCTACTTTAATCTCTTATCACTCCAGGCCATGAGGTTGATCAGACCGTGGGTTAAATTATTATCCGCAATTGTTTACACGTTGACAATTTACGTGATTTATATGCCGGGATATTTGCTCACCTATCCGTTTAAAACCTTTCATTCTGCATGGCGAAATTTATACATGCGGGTCTGGTCACATGGGATGTGTCTGTTTCTAAATATCCATGTCAAAACTGAAGGAGTACCGCCAAAACCTCCTTTTTTTATAGTATCGAATCACCTTAGCTACATTGATATTATCTCCTTATACCTTAATCTAAAGTGCACATTTGTAGCAAAAAAAGAGGTTCGTAGCTGGCCGGTGTTGGGTTTTATGGTGATGACAATGGGAGTGGTATTTATTGACAGGTCAAGAAAGAAAGATGTTGTAAGAGTGAACCAAATTCTATCAGAGAGTTTACACAAACGTCAGGGTATTGCTGTCTTTCCTGAGGGGACAACGTCTGGCGGAGAGGGAATTTTACCGTTCAGGCCACCACTTTTACAGTACCCGGCAGACATGAACTTGCCGGTTTACTACTCTTCACTCCGATATGAAACAAATGAAGCAAAAGGTGATCTTCATGCACGGGAATCAGTCTGTTTCTTTGGCGCCCGCGAACCGTTTCATAAACACTTATTCAAATTGGCATCCAACAAGCGAATAAACTGTACAGTCAGGTTTTGTGAAAAACCAATTAAAGATGGAGACCGTAAACAACTGGCAGAAAAACTCCGTGAGGGAGTGGTATCCATTTTTGATCCGATGGTATAGTTGAATGCTAACAAATGAAGTGCTGGTAGTTTAAATCTGATACTAATTGAAATGTAAGCCAAAACTACATTATATCTTTAATGCGTTCCGCTTTATATTGGAATAAAATTTCCACTTAAGTTGTAATACGTTGAGCGATCAAAAGATTATTTTTTCGATGGTTGGGGTTAGTAAAGTTTATAAACCCAATAAAACTGTTTTAAAAGACATCTACCTGTCATTTTTCTATGGAGCCAAAATTGGGGTCCTTGGCTTGAATGGGGCTGGTAAGAGTACACTTCTGCGAATAATTGCCGGACTTGATGATAACTATATCGGTGACATTTCGAGGCAGAAAGGCGTTACGTTCGGATATCTATCTCAGGAGCCCGAGCTGGACCCAAATAAGACTGTTAAAGAGATAGTTCAAGAAGGTGTTCAGGAGACAATGGATCTCATCAAAGAGTATGAAGCAGTGAACGAGGGATTTAGTGATCCCGATGCAGATTTTGAAGCTCTTATTGAAAAACAGACAAAGCTTCAGGAAAAAATTGACAGCATTGGCGCATGGGATATTGATTCAAAGCTTGAGCAGGCTATGGACGCACTTCGTTGTCCTCCGGGTGATTCCAAAATTGACGTGCTTTCAGGTGGTGAGAGAAGACGTGTGGCTCTATGCAGATTGCTTCTTAAAAAGCCTGATGTACTGTTGCTGGATGAGCCAACAAACCATTTGGATGCAGAGTCTGTAGGATGGCTGGAGCAACACCTTGCACGATATGAGGGAACTGTTATTGCGGTTACTCACGATCGTTATTTTCTGGATAATGTTGCCGGCTGGATTCTTGAACTCGATAGAGGTGAAGGCATTCCGTTTAAAGGAAATTATTCTTCATGGCTTGAGCAAAAAAGAGATAGACTTGCAGTAGAGGAGAAACAGGAATCGAAAAGGCAAAAAACATTACAACAGGAGCTTGAGTGGATTCGTCAAAACCCAAAAGGGCGAAGAGCGAAAAGTAAGGCCCGTATCAACTCCTATGAAGAGTTGTTGTCGGAAGAGCATCAAAAAGTTCGTGATGAGATGGAGATTTTTATTCCAGCAGGACCCAGATTGGGGAATAAAGTGATTGTAGCAGAACATGTAAAGAAAGGATATGATGACATACTCCTTGTTGAAGACATGAACTTTAGTCTGCCACCCGGGGGAATTGTTGGTGTTATTGGGCCGAATGGTGCCGGTAAAACCACGCTTTTCAGAATGATAACCGGAGAAGAGAAACCCGACAGTGGTAAGATAGAGGTTGGCGAAACGGTTAAGCTGAGCTACGTAGATCAAAAGCGACCATTAGATCCAAGTAAAACAATTTGGGAAGAAATTTCCGGGGGACAGGATATCATTAATCTTGGTAACAGGGAGGTAAACTCTCGTGCTTATGTAGCTCGTTTCAACTTCAGCGGTAGTGATCAGCAGAAAAAAGTGAGTGAGATATCAGGTGGTGAGCGTAACAGGGTACATTTGGCTAAAATTCTGAAAGAGGGTTCAAATGTTTTACTATTGGATGAGCCAACTAACGACCTGGATGTAAATACTCTGCGGGCTCTGGAAGAGGCAATGCTTCAATTTGCAGGATGCGTTGTTGTGATTTCTCACGACAGATGGTTTCTAGATCGTGTTGCAACTCATATTCTTGCATTTGAAGGAAATAGTGAAGTGTATTGGTTTGAGGGAAATTATCAAGAGTATGAAGAGAACAAGCGAAAGAGGCTTGGAATCACTGAAGATCAACCAACGAGAATAAAGTATAAGAAATTGATGCGATAATCAGTTTAATTACGCTTTATAGTTTAGTAATGCTGGTAAGGTGCATTGTTGAACAATAGATTATATATTGGGAAAAATTCATGGGAATTGGGTTATGGGGTCAACAAAGAGAATTTTAAGCAGTTCTGTAATAATTGCTCTGGTTTTACTGGTCAGCTTTGGCTGTGCATCGTATTTTCTGGATGATGCTCAAGTAGATCTTAGAAATTCATTCGCAAACAGAGATTTTGACAACGCATCAAGTCTGCTTGATCGATTTGAACAGCAGAAAGTGTACCAATCTAAGGATGCTGTGCTTATGTACCTCGAAAGAGGAGCAGTTCTTCATTTTGCAGGTGATTATGAGGGAAGCAACCAGTTTTTTAATGAAGCAGAACTAGAGATTGAAGCTCAATTTGCACGTTCAGTTACTCGAGCCATTCAGTCATTTGTAGTAAATGATTACTCTCTGGTTTACGGTGGTGAGGATTATGAGGACATCTATCTGAATGTATTTAAAAGTTTAAACTTTATGCATTTGGGGGATCTTGAATCTGCATTGGTTGAGGCGAGGAGATTGAGTTTTAAAATGGAGAGGCTGGATGAACACTATCGCGGGCTGGCAGAATCTTTAGCGAGGCAGGATACAACCGGTAAGGTTGATTGGGAGATTGGTGATGTAAACATCGAAAATAGTGCATTGGGCCACTATTTGTCTGCCGTACTCTACTCTAAATCCAACAGGCCGGACAACGCGCGTATCGAAATTGACAGGGCACGTGTTGCTCTGAATGATCAAGCTGCTATTGGAGCCAGGCCGCAGGTTGGAGATGAACTTTTCGATAAAATCTCAGAACCCGAATCATTTAACCTGATGCTGAAAGGGTTCTCAGGTAGGGCGCCAATCAAAAAATCGAACGAGTACAGACTTTATATACCGGAAGAAGATTTTTACCTCATTTTTTCACTCCCCACTTTAGAAGAGTGGGAGTCTAGTGTGGCGGAAGTTTCAGCGGTGATTAATGATACCCTTACCGTACCTCTCTATTTAATTGAAGAGATGGATAAAATAGCCAGAGAGGTTTATAAGGTAAAAGAGCCGCTGGTTTATGGGCGTTCTGTTGTGAGATCACTCATCAAAGCATTCGGGTCAAGGGCTTTGGCAAACAGAGCCAGAGAAGAGAATGAAATACTTGGCGAAGTGCTAAGCATATTTGGAAAAATTGGCCAGGAAGTGACTGAACGGGCTGACACACGATCATGGCAGACGTTGCCCGGTAAAGCTCATTCAACCTTATTGTATCTGCCCGAAGGATCACATGATGTGAGAATACAATACAAAGATCGTTCAGGTAATCTTCTGTTTTTTGAAGAACAGGAAATAGAAATTACGTCTGCAAATTCACTAAATGTTATGCAAACTCTATACTGGAATTAGTCATGAGAAAAAATCTAACCTCACTTTTAACCATAGTACTATTTTTAATTACGAGCTGCGCTTCTTCACAACAGTCAAGCTCCGGTAATCCGCAATGGGTTGATAATCCATATTCAGTTTATAGCGAATCGGAATATTTAGCAGCTGTTGGTTCAGGAAGCACGCAAAATGCTGCCCAAGATCAGGCATTAGCGAGTTTATCCAGAATATTTCAATCCCGTGTTGATGCCGAACAAACCGTGGAGGAGGAGTTTTTAGAGTGGGAAGATGGTGATCAATGGATGTCAGAAAATAGTTACTCACTTGTGAATTTTAGCAGAATCAGTACAGATCAGAATTTAATAAATGCAGAAGTACTTGAAACACATCTTGGAAATGATGCTCAGTGGTATGCATTAGCGGCCATCAATAGGAGAGAGACTTCAAGAGTTTACAGTGATATGATTATGAATAATTCTCAGCAGATCTCGGAGCTTGAGCGCGCCGCTGATAACAGCAGCAGAATTTACAGGGCGTTAGGACTTTTACAGCAGGCCCGTAATATTGCACTTGAAAATGAGATGCTCTCGCAGCAGAGAAATATCATTATGGGAGGAGGGGCATTAAGCAGATCAGAAGATATGGCTCGACTAAATGACAAAGTTCGCAGCGTTAGAGAAC